>JBCCCJ010000054.1:0-10819 GCA_039033615.1 Bacteroidota bacterium | reverse complement strand
CGCCTACGAAAAGCTCCTCGCGCTTGGCGAAGAGGAATCCGGCTGGCTCCTCATGTATGAGCCCCACGAGATCTACGGCATGAAGGAAGCCGGAATCTTCTGACAAGTTGGTACACTTCCTCGCTCCAGTCATTTCTGTGGTAATCGCCTTGGTTACCATGGCGGTGATTCCTTTTGCGAGAGCAGACGTTGGCCTGACGGAAGCAACTGGAGGCTGGTTGGTAATCGCCGATGTGAACATTGGGATTCTGTACGTCCTTTCCATTTCTTCCATTGCCGTATATGGAGTAACCCTCGCGGGTTGGTCCTCCAACTCCAAATATTCCCTCCTCGGAGGACTTCGCGCTTCAGCTCAAATGATCAGCTACGAATTGGCCCTCGGCTTGTCCGTAGTGAGTGTGATTTTGTTGACCAATGCGACTTATGATGGAGCCGATGGCTTCCTCCGCCCCGGAGCGATTGTAGAAGCGCAACGAGGTGCCTGGAACTTATTTGTGAATCCACTCGGCTTCTTGATTTTTGTGGTCTGTGCCTTTGCGGAGGCCAACCGGGCTCCTTTTGACCTGGTAGAAGCCGAACAAGAGTTGGTAGGAGGATTCCACACCGAATATAGCTCGATGAAATTCGCCCTCTTCTTTGTGGCGGAATACTTGCACGTGATCGTCGCCTCTATGCTGATCACGACCCTCTTCCTGGGAGGATATCTTGGACCATTGGAGAATACCCTTGGGGTAACCGAATGGTCGCCAACTGCACAGCTTCTGTGGGGACTGGGATGGTTCCTGGCTAAAACAGTTTTCTTCGTGTTTGTGTTTGTATGGGTAAGATGGACCTTGCCTCGCTTCAAATACAATCAGCTGATGGACATTGGATGGAAGAAATTCCTGCCTCTGTCTTTGGCCAATTTGATGCTGATCGCCGCTGGAGTAGCAGTGTACGTTGCTGCTACTACTTGAAACTAAGCAGTCCTGTTTACGTTTGAATGAGGGTGTTCGCCTGCCATCTTGTCAGCGAGCGTCTTTGTGGCATGGTTACGGCTAAAGGTTGGGCATATAGCCCACAAGTAGATATGGAATCAAACTTTTCAGATCGGGTAAAGGATGTGATCTCTTATAGCAGAGAAGAAGCCATCCGACTTGGGCACGATTACATCGGCCCAGAGCATTTATTACTCGGACTGATTCGGGAAGGAGAGGGCCTCGCCATCAAAATCCTGGTCAATCTGAGTGTGGATTTGTCTCAACTCAAACGCTCGATCGAGAACGCCGTCAAAGGTGCCGTCAACACCATTAACCTGACCAACCTTCCCTTGACTCGTCAAGCGGAAAAAGTATTAAAGATCACGCGACTGGAAGCCAAGTTGCTCAAAAGTGCTGTCATTGGTACCGAGCACCTGCTACTTTCTATTTTGCGTGAAGAGAACAATGTCGCTGCCCAAATCCTCTCCCGCTTCGGGGTGACCTATGAAGTCGTCCGCGCCGAACTGGAAAGCAAGGAAGAGGGACAGTCCCCACGTATGTCTGTTTCTAGTGAACCTCCTGAATCGTCGGAAATGAGTACACCCGGAGATCGGCCCCGTAAGGCCTCCAAATCGAAAACCCCTGTTCTTGACAACTTTGGTCGTGATCTTACCAAAGCTGCCGAAGACAATAAACTCGACCCCATCGTAGGTCGGGAAAACGAAATTGAGCGGGTTGCTCAGATCCTGAGCCGCCGCAAGAAAAACAATCCCGTCCTGATCGGTGAGCCAGGGGTAGGAAAAACTGCCATCGCAGAAGGCCTAGCCTTGAGAATTGTGCAGCGAAAAGTGAGCCGAGTTCTCTACAATAAGCGAGTGGTAACCTTGGACATCGCTTCCCTGGTAGCAGGTACCAAGTACCGTGGTCAATTCGAAGAACGCATGAAAGCAGTCATGGCCGAGCTGGAGAAATCTCCAGACGTCATTCTCTTCATCGACGAATTGCACACCATTGTAGGAGCGGGAGGAGCTTCTGGTTCCCTGGATGCTTCCAACATTTTCAAACCTGCGTTGGCACGGGGCGAGATCCAATGTATCGGTGCGACCACTTTGGATGAGTATCGCCAGTACATTGAAAAGGATGGAGCGCTGGAACGTCGTTTCCAGAAGGTCATGGTAGAGCCTACTTCGGTAGATGAAACCTTGATCATCCTCAACAACATCAAATCCAAATACGAAGACCACCACAACGTCAATTATACCGAGGAAGCCATCACCGCTTGTGTCAAGTTGAGTGAGCGCTACATTTCCGATCGCTACTTCCCGGACAAAGCCATTGACGTATTGGATGAAGCCGGTAGCCGGGTTCACATCACCAACATCCATGTACCTCAGAGCATCCTTGACCTGGAAGCCAAAATTGAAGAGGTCAAGGAGTTGAAAAATAAGGTGGTGAAGAGCCAAAAGTATGAAGAAGCAGCTCAACTGAGAGATCAGGAAAAACGCCTGCTCGAAGAACTGGAGCACGCGAAGATTGAGTGGGAAGAAGAAACCAAGAACAAGCGCTATACCGTCAATGAAGAGGACGTAGCTTCGGTGGTCTCCATGATGACCGGAGTGCCTGTAACCAAGATTGCGGCTGGTGAAGTAGCCAAACTCAAGGAAATGAGCGACCAGCTCAAAGGCGTGATCATTGGCCAGGATCCAGCGATTGGAAAATTGGTGAAAGCGATCAAGCGTTCTCGTCTTGGGCTGAAAGATCCCAACAAACCGATCGGTTCCTTCATCTTCCTGGGACAAACGGGGGTCGGAAAAACCGAATTGGCCAAAGCCTTGGCGCGCTACATGTTTGACTCGGATGAAGCCCTCATTCGTCTTGACATGAGTGAATACATGGAGAAGTTCACCGTATCTCGTTTGATCGGTGCGCCTCCAGGATATGTTGGCTACGAAGAAGGCGGTCAGTTGACCGAGCGGGTGCGCCGTCGTCCATATTCAGTCGTCTTACTGGACGAAATTGAAAAAGCTCACCCAGATATCTTCAACATCCTGTTGCAAGTACTGGATGATGGCATCCTGACCGATGGCTTGGGTCGTCGCATCGACTTCAAGAACACCGTCATCATTATGACCTCCAACGTAGGGGTGCGGGAATTGAAAGCCTTTGGTTCTGGAGTTGGGTTCTCTACCAAGACCCGCGAGGAGCAGAATGACGAGATGATGCGTAGCACCATCGAAGGAGCGATGAAGAAGGTCTTCCGTCCAGAATTCCTCAACCGGATTGATGAGGTGATCATCTTCAACGAACTGGAGCAAGAGCACATCATGGAGATCATTGATCTTCAGCTGAAGGATGTATTCGCTCGGATCGAAGAGAAAGGCTACCTGATTCGGCTTTCTGACAAAGCTAAGGTGTACATTGCAGAGAAAGGCTTTGACCGTCAATTTGGCGCTCGTCCGTTGCAGCGTGCCTTGCAGAGGTATCTCGAAGATCCCATCGCAGATGAGATCCTGGAGAGCAAAGCCGAAGAAGGAGATGTCCTCTTTGTCGATTTCGATGAGGAAAACGATCAAATCACGGTCGAAGTGCAGAAAGACCTGCCCGAAGAAATCAAACCTGAAGAGCAGGAAGACTGATCTTCTCCCTGATATATTTTCTATTCACACCACTGCCAGCTGCTTCCTGTGTACCACGGGATCGGCTGGCAGTATCTTTTGTTACTTATGAATCATCCCAATCCCAATTCTCATATCTCCTCCCCGGAAGCTCATACCCGGACTACCCTGGTCCTAGGTGCTTCTACCAAGCCGGAGCGCTACTCCAACATTGCACTTCACATGTTACAAGATGCAGAGGAATCAACCATGGCCATCGGCTTGCGGACTGGCAAAGTCGCTGGGGTCCCAATCCAAACAGACTGGGACTTGGCAAAGCTTCCACCGATTGATACGGTGACCCTCTACCTGAATCCCCAACGTCAGGCCCCTTATAAGGAGAAAATTCTCGCTCTACAGCCTCGAAGGGTCATTTTTAATCCCGGAACAGAAAACCCTGCCTTCGCAGAAGAGCTGAGAAATGTGGGAATCGAACCGGTGTTTGCCTGTACCCTGGTCCTCCTCCGAACGGGGCAATATTGACTCCTGGTTTTCCATTCTCCTCTCAAATCTGTATATTGTTTCAAACCGATAGGACATGGCATCCCAACAACTATCTTCTCAGATCACCGAGGGCATCCGGGTTACCGTTCGTACCGCGTACATGCAGGACGAATCCTCGCCGAAGCATCAATATTTTGTGTTTGCCTATCAGGTAGAGATCGCCAATGAGTCTCCATACAGCGTTCAACTGATGAGCCGAGAGTGGCACATCGTAGATGGCACTGGACAAAAGCGCTTTGTTCAGGGGGATGGCGTGATTGGCAAGCAGCCTCTCATCAAGCCTGGTGCCAGCCATACCTATGTGAGCGGGTGCCACTTTGCTACCCCGATTGGCAAAATGTCCGGTTATTATCTCATGGAGCGACAACTCGACCGGGAACCCATTCAGGTCGAAATTCCCCCCTTTGTGATGATGGTGCCGTATTTGGATAATTAGTGCTTGCAGAACGAAGTTCCCATCCATACAACGTAGCTCCTTCGATTATCACTCAGGGCATGCTTTTTCCGCCTTGCTGCGTCAGAAAAGGCTCACCTATGTCCATAGGTCTACCTTTTATTCCTGGTCAGTCGAAAAATGCCTGCGTTTGATTTGGTCTTGGCTCTGAAAGCACTAGGATGTTGAGTTGCACCCGGAACTGTTCCGGGAATGAGCGATTCCCTGTGGAAAGGACGTAGGCTTTGTCCTGCTTGGTTTCCCTCCTTTGTCTTCAGAAAAGCCCCTTCATTGCGTGTATCTCATGAATGTTTATCGTTCAGTTGTTCCATTCTGGATGGTTTTCTGCTTCTGTAGTGGGGCCGGAATCCTGCAAGCTCAACTCCCCAAGCTCGCCATTGCTGAAAACCAGCGTTTCCTCGTGCGGGAAGATGGAAAGCCATTCGTTTGGATTGGCGAGACCAATTGGTTGTTTGCCAAGTTGCCGCCCAAGACCATTGATCGTCTGCTAGACGTTCGCAGCCAACAAGGATTCACCGTGATGTTTGTCAGTTGTCGGGAAGATCGCTATGACGGCGGAGGACCCGGAAAGATTACCCAGCCCAATGAAATTTGGTGGGCGTATTTGGATGAATACCTGGAAAAATGTGAACAGCGGAATCTCTACGTGGGGATCACCCTGGGTTGGTGGGGCATTGCCAGAAATCACACCGCAGAAGAGCTCTATCAATATGGAAAATGGGTAGGCAACCGATACAAAGATCGCAACAACCTCATTTGGTTGACCTTGGGAGAAGCGGGGAGTCATGAACGCAAAAAAGGCCCCCTCCCTGCTGGACACGTGGAAGCCTTGGTGAAGGGCATTCGCGAGGGAGACACGGGCAATAAACTTCTCACCATCCATGCTGATTTCCGCAGAAGCACCAGCATTACCGATCATGCCGCCCTTTGCGACTTCAACAATTGGCAAACCAGCCAGTGGTGTTGTCGATCAGATTTGCCGCGAAAGGATGATCGGACCTGGACTGTATGGGAAGCCATTCAGTATGACTATCAGCAGCGGTACGAGGGGAAGCCCAAACCAACCTTGGATTCGGAGGCTTGGTACGAGCAAAACAAGGATTTCTGTGGTGTTACCTCCTTTTACATTCGCCGTCGGGCCTATTTTACGTTGTTTGCGGGAGCTTTTGGGCATACCTATGGCGCAGGAGGCATCTGGGACGGATTGACCGAAGCCGAAGCTTGCAGTGGAGATGCGCTAGCCGCCATCCAATATCCGGGAGCCCGGGACATGGGATACGTGAGTCGCTTCCTTCATCGCCTGGGAGCAGATTGGTTGCAACTGCGTCCTGATCAATCGTTCGTCGCCAGCGGCAACTCAGAGGCCTACGACACCCATCTCCAAAGCACCATCGCCGAGAATCAAAGCTTTGCCTTGGTGTATTCTGCCAGCGATCATCCGTATACCATTGACGTGTCTCGATTAGCTGGGAAGCGCTTGGTGGTAAGCTGGTACAATCCCCGGACAGATGAATATCTTCCGGCTGTGCGCCTTCGATTGGCGGATGGGCCACAACAAGAAGTAGATCCCCCTGGTGAGAACGGTCCAGGGAATGATTGGGTGTTGATGGTCGGGAAGCGCAAGGGGATCCAGGAACTTCGGTGAGGGATGAGATTGGAAAGCGGCACTTTGTAGCCTACCAGACATCTTTCCCCTGAGATAGCCCCTACTTTGTGATCATTGCGTAACTAGCTACCTCTTTTGCGGCCCATGATCCATTGATCCCTTTTCATGTTGTTACTGACCATTCAAGCAGATACCCGGCCTACGGGGGCGTATGAGGCTCTATCCATTGAGTTGATAGAACAAGTCAAGCGGAAGAAGCCAGTAGAGAAGCTGCTGCAAACCTTGGCAGAACTGAACCCGAATACCTTAGCTGCAAGCCTAGACACGGATGCCAAACGCATTGCTTTTTGGGTGAATGTGTACAACGCCCACATCATCATTCAGCTTCGTAGGCAGCCAGATCTCTATCAAAAGCGAAGTGCTTTTTTCAAGCAACCAAGGATTTGGATCGCTGGCATGCACATCAGCTTCGACCAAATCGAACATGGATTCTTGCGCCGTTCTCAGATGAAGTATGGGCTCGGCTATATTGGCAAGCCGTTTCCTCCTCAGTTGGAAAAACAATTTCGGGTGGATACGGTGGACCCTCGTCTGCATTTCGTTCTCAATTGTGGCGCGAGTTCTTGTCCACCAATCGAAGTGTTTTGGGCGAATCAGGTCGAGCAGCAATTGGATCGAAGGACCCATTGGTACCTGATGCAACACGTCCGCTACGAGGAGGCCAACGACACCGTAGTCCTGACGCCTTTGGTGAGCTGGTATCGCGGAGATTTTGGTGGATTGAAGGGCGTGCGGGAATTTTTGAAGCATTACGGCATGATTCCCCATTATGCCCATCCCAAGTTGGAGTTTGAAACCTATGACTGGGAATTGAACCTGCAGAATTTTGTGGGAGAAAGGCCCTGATGCCTCACAACTGCCACCATTTTTTGCGGGGGAGTAGGATCGACAATTGTTCCCCTTCCCATCGTAATGGATAGGTATTCACAACATATCCCCCACGATTGGATTGGCCGCTTGCCAGATCGAAGGCAAAACGATGCCAGGGACAGACAAGCGCCCCGGTTTCATTGAAATGCCCGCCGGCCAAAGGAGCTCCTTGATGGGGACATTTGGGACTGGTCGCATACCATTCCTCTGCTTGCTTGGCCAAGCAGAGGAGTTTGTTGCCAAGCTTGATCTGGGTGATCCCCTGAGAGCTAGAGAGCAACCTCTGATAGGCTGATGCCGGAATTTCTACCCATTCGGAGCTGGTCATATCGTAGGTTTTGACACAAAAAATAGCAGAGATTCGTATGAGGAGCAAGTGCAGGAGAAAGACCACAAGCACATTTCGCTCTTTTTATTGTAGGTCAAATGCTGTATCTTAGAGAAGATCAATCACCCTGAATGAGTCATATGCAAGAGATAGAGTTGATTACGAATCGGAAGGGAGAAATTACCGGGCTCAAACTAGAGGTCAATAATGACCCTGAGCTAGCCCAAGAAGTGATTCACCTGATTGGGGTATTAGAACGAGTCAAAGAGACCACCAATCCTCCGACTCAGGAATCCTCTCCACGCTCGGCCATGTCGGTAACCGCTTTCAACAAACTTATTCGCAAAGCCAAAGCCAGTGGCGAACTGACAGAGGCAGAATTTTTTCAATTGCACCCCGCATGGCAGAAAAACGCAAAGTTGTCCTTACGCGCTTAGCCCACGAGCACGTAAGTAGTATCTACCAAGAATTCAGTAAAGAAAGCGGAGAAAGCGAAGCAGAGACCTTCATCAACGATTTCCTCGACACCGTATTTGGCGAAATTCCTTCCTTTCCAGAGCGCTTCCCAGTCTGCGAAGGGGTGAAAACCCAAACCAACGACTATCGAATGGGGGCTCTACACGGTGATTTTCGGGTGATCTTCCAGATCCTCAAAGAAAAAGTCCTGATCCTGCTGATTGTCCACGAGAGCGAACTCCCTTTTTGAGGAGCATTTCTCATTTGCCTTCCTTTTCTTCTTCTTAGCTCCCCAATGTTCTGGCTGACAGACCCTCTCTCTTGTTGCTTTTCAAAGCACAGGCTTGTACTTTGCGGCCCATAAATTTCCGATTATAGGAGGCATGAATTATCCATTAACTCAAATCCCCGCTCGTCCTGCCAAACCACGTGAAGAAGGCCTAACCATGATCATGGACAAGGGCCTGAGCTTGCGCGAGGTAGAGGACTTTCTCAGTGTTGGGGCAGCATATACCGATGTGGTGAAGTTGGGCTGGGCTACCTCTGCCGTTACCCCCAATCTGAAAGACAAATTGGCGGTGTATCAAGCGCACAATATCCCCTTTTACTTTGGAGGGACCTTGCTAGAGGCCTTCTATATCCGTGGTCAGATGGACGAATA
This sequence comes from Bacteroidota bacterium, assembly GCA_039033615.1. Lineage (GTDB taxonomy): Bacteria > Bacteroidota > Bacteroidia > J057 > J057 > JBCCCJ01. The sequence continues at coordinate 2,267 of JBCCCJ010000054.1, read as the reverse complement.
CCGCCGGATCATGGATGAGTATGAGGTGCCGATGGTCGAGGTGTCCGACGGGTCTATCGAGATCAGCACCAAAGACAAGTGTGAGCTGATTTCTCTCCTGGCCAAAGAACGCATTGTTCTCTCTGAGGTAGGGAGCAAAGACGCTGGTCGGGTCATTCCTCCCTATAAGTGGGTAGAGATGATGCAGCAAGAATTGGATGCTGGTTCCTGGAAAGTGATCGCCGAGGCCCGCGAAAGTGGAACCGTAGGGATGTTTCAGGCAGATGGAGCCATTCGGGGAGATTTGATCGAAGAAATCCTGGTGGACATTCCGGCCCATCAAATTCTCTGGGAGGCACCGCAGAAAGGCCAGCAAGTGTGGTTCATCAAATTGTTGGGAACAAACGTCAATCTAGGCAACATTGCTCCGGCAGCAGCGATTCCTTTGGAAACACTTCGTCTAGGATTGCGAGGAGATACCTTTCATACCTTCCTGGACAAAGTCTAACCTGTCCAGATGTGCCCATATTTTCATTCCGTTCAACCTACCTATACCCTATGAAACCGATCTACTACCTTAGTATCTTGTTGATGGTTGCTTTTCTCTCCAGTTGCGGAGGGGGCAGCCAGGAAGAAGCTCCGGAAGAGGAGGCTGCCGAAGCGGCAATTACACCTTCTGGCCGTCAGTTGCAATTAACTGAAACGGGCGTTGCGTCGCCAGAGTCCATCATCACTGATGGGACCCACTACTACATCGCCAACGTGGGACCTAAACTGGAGCCTAGTGAAAAAGACGGTGACGGCTTCATCATGAAAATGGATGCCGAAGGCAATGTGATAGAAGAAGCCTTCATCTCAGGTTTGGATGCCCCCAAAGGCATGGGCATCATCAATGGAATGCTCTATGTAGCTGATGTGGACAAGGTCCGCTCTTTTGAATTGGCTACTGGCGCTGCGGGCTCCGTCATCGACTTCGAATCCAAAGGAACTGCTTTCCTCAACGATATTGCGGTCCGATCCGACAAGGAGTTGTTTGTATCCGCTACCGACATCAGCAAAATCTACCTGGTCAACCTGACTGACGGGAGCTTTGAAGAAATCACCACTGAACCCAACGTTTTCAAACCCAACGGATTGGCCTACGATGACGCTACCAGAAAGCTTTACGTTACGACCTTTCCTCCCGATCCGACAGGAGTCGTGGGAGTGATCGAATTTGGCGGAGCCAAAGGCAACAAATTCACCGTTCTGACCCCAAACACCTACGTTGGACTACTCGATGGGATCGCAGTATTGGGGGATAAAGTGTTCTTCACGGACTGGAATCGCGGTGCGTTGCTGGTGCTGGACCTGACTACCAGTCAACTAGGTGGTTACCCGATGCCTGTCGAGCAAATTGGCGGACCGGCTGACTTTTTATTGGACCTCGACAAGGGAGAATTTTGGATTCCTGGGATGCAAGAAAACAGCATCTCCATCCAAAGCCTCTAACAACTTTTTGAAGGATCTTTTCCTTCTAACCCCACTGACGCAAGCCGTTGGTGGGGCTATTTTTTTTGCTATCTTACCCTATTACCGCCTGACACTGTCCAATAGGCAGTCCCCTTTTCTCATTCTTACACCTTGTAATTCCACTGCTGTGAACGCTCTTGCACGCCTTTTTGCCTTTGATTATTGGGCCAATAGTCGCACCATCGATCAGGTAATGGCCCTTTCCATCAATGACCCTCGCATTCTTCACTGGCTGAATCATCTCATGAATGCCGAAGAAATGTGGTTGTCTCGGGTCCAGGGAGAAAATCCCAAAATCTCCATTCATACCCAACGTCCGCTTTCAGCCTTGAGCACCCAATGCCAAGTGCTGCATGATGGCTTTCAGCAAGTCATTTCCCAGGCTTCAACCACCGGGTTACAAGAATTGATCAACTTCCGGGACAGCCGTGGTACGGCTTATGCCATTCCCCTGCACGACATTCTCACTCACGTCGCCAATCACTCCACCCATCACCGGGGGCAGGTGATTGCGCGCATCCGGGAGGTGGGTTTCGAACCCGTGCGGACGGATTACATCCACTACGTCCAGCACAACAAGCCGAGTTATGCGTGAGCAAGTCGCTGACAGAAGTCGCAGGACCTACCAGAGATCATAGCGCCACACTGCGTAGAGGCCGTTCGCTAGTAAGACGATGAACGGAACCAATAGCCCCCTGCTTTTTGATAGACTGATTGGAGTCAGGCTACCATCCATCTTCAGAGTAGGCGCAATCTCGATGGGCCGATTGTGCCGG
>JBCCCJ010000053.1:0-10901 GCA_039033615.1 Bacteroidota bacterium | reverse complement strand
CCAATCCGAGATAAGAATGGAGAATATTTGAGTTCATTTCTTCTGCACAAGGAAATACGCAATCCATTTTTCTTTTTCACGAAAGATCCCCTGAGGTATGCTTGGGGATCTTTTCTTTTATGCGGTTTCCTTGCAGGCTCTTTGAAAGGCAAGCAATTTCGACGAGGAATAGTGGGTGTCCCATCCTGAATCTCGAGGCTATTCTGATGAAAAAGTGCGCTATTCAGGTTTTCAAAGCTGGGAATTTCCGAGAAAATTCGCGTCCCAAATATGGTCTTAAGAATTGGCACTCTCTCCTTCCCATTCTCCCCCCTCCCCCAAAACAATTCTTCCCGCTACCTCTTATCAAGCCAGAGGTCAGTGTTTGCACACCATTTCCCAACAAGTTTCGTCATATTTGTATGGCATTTGGGGAAATATGCGCAAACCACTACTCCCCAAACGAACCTAGCATCCTACTGATATCTAACACCCTCATTTTTTTCTGTCCGCCTATGTCCAACCCCTCTTCCACTCCTACTACGCCCCATGCCACTTGCCCCATCGATCACAGCAAACTCAGCGCTCAGAAAACCGGGCGGGAATCTTATGCTGGCAAAGCTGCCTTGGAACAAGATGCCAAAGGCGACTGGCAGGTGTATGGCTATCAGCCCGCGAAGTTGATTCTTCGGTCGGGCAAGGTGAAGCAAGCCGGTTTTCAGGCGGATGAAATGGAGAAACTGCCAAGTGCGATGCGGGACCCGATCTTGTTTCAGGAGGGAAAAACTCACCGGGAGCAGCGGGTCAAGACGGCTAAGTTCTTCACGCCGAGGGTGACGGATGAAAACTATCGGGTGTTCATGAACACCTTTGCCGATAAGGCGTTGGCAGGGCTGATCAGCAGCAAACGGGCGGATCTGAGTCAGGTGAGCTTGCAACTCGCGGTGGATGTGGCTGCTCAGGTGGTGGGCTTGAATCACTCTCGCTTTCGGGGCATGGCCGGACGGCTGGAAGCCTTTTTCACCACCTATCCCCATGACAACGCCAACTGGATCGGGAAGCTCCGCAAGTTTGTGCGCAATCAAGCGAGTAGCCTGCAATTTTTCCTGGCGGACGTACAGCCCGCCATCGCCGCCCGCAAAAAAGAATCTCAAGAGGACTTGATCACCCACCTCATCAGCGAAGGCTACACCAATCTGGAAATCCTCATCGAGTGCATCACCTTCGCGGCGGCGGGCATGGTCACCACCCGAGAATTCATCAGCGTATGCGCCTGGCACCTGTTCAGCCAGGTAGAGCTGAAAGAGCAGTACCTGGCCGCCGACCAAAAAGAACGCTACAAAATCCTCCACGAGCTCCTTCGCCTGGAGTCTGTGGTCGGTCATTTGTATCGCCGGGCGACCGATGATATCACGATAGAATTGCCCGAAGGGACTCACCATATCAAAGCTGGGGAGCGCATCGTCCTCCACGTGTATGGCCACAACGTCGATGAGCAGGTGGTGGGCGAAGCGGCCCAAATGGCTTGCCCCGTGCGGAACTTACCCAAGGGCGTGGGCGACGCAGTCATGAGCTTCGGAGATGGCAATCACCGCTGCCCCGGTGCCTATATCGCCATTCAAGAAACCGACATCTTCCTCCAAAAACTCTTTCAACTCGACGGCCTTCACATGATCAAGGAGCCGAATCTCAGTTGGAATGACTTGGTGAAAGGCTACGAATTGCGGGATTTCCAGGTGGGGCTATAATCAGCCTTACTTCGAAGATCGCTCATACGCAAAGCCTCCCTGCTGATTCTGCGCCCAGGAGGTGATTTTGAGGTCGATGGCGATGTTTTCTTCTTCCAATAACAGCACCAAATCTTCTCCGACCACTTGTTGGGGGTTTCCCACGGCTGCGCGGAAGGGCTCAAAGGTCAGATCGGCGAGATTGTCTGTGGTGCCTTTGGCCCACAAGGTGCCAGCGGGACTGCTGGCTTTGATGGAGGCGGATTCCGTAACCGCATTGAACATCTGCCCCCCATCATTGCCTCTGGTGATCCATACTTGATCGGTGATGCGGTCTTGATTTTCTTCCAAGGTGGGATCGGCCCCGCTTTCTTTTTCAAAACTGACAATTTCACCCGTCCAGATGGTGGGAAGCGTCTCGGGGGGCGTAGCCTCCGGATCGGGCATAGGCGGCGGAGTAGGTTCTTCTGCGGGATCGTTGGTACAGGCGGCGAGGAACAAAGCAAAGAACAGGGCCGAGAGTAACGGGGAGAGGGAGGAAATCTTCATCATCTATCGAATGAGCAAAGGCAAGGGTGAAAAAGAAGCAGATAATGTGTGCGGAGATCCAAACACGCTGCGGGGAGAAGTCAGTCTCCAACGGAACACGTCGTTGATTTTTTAACCTTGCCCAAGCGGAAAAGTTCCCCTGCACCCGTTGCAGAGCGTACCTATTTCCCCGAAATGGCACATCTGCCCGTTGGAAACGGAATTTTCTGAGGTGAACCGACCCCGTATTTCTCCGGTGCCCAACAGTATGCTTCCCATGGTAGGTTGGTACGGCCTTTCCTCTGAGAACGTGAAGTCGTTTCTCCCCTTCCGATTAGGAGTAGATTTCGTTGGGCGAAAGCAGCATCGTGGGCCATTTTAGGTACGCAACTCAATCTGTTTGGCCAGAGGCGCTATACTCCTGCCCCCCTCGCCGAGCTTGCCGCGCCGGACCGAGGGGGGGCAGTTTTTGTAGAAAACGGGGGGACCATCCCCCCTCTCCTACCGGAGCCCCAAAAGAAAGCAGCAAATCCTTCCGCTCCCCAAAATAACTGCACCTTTTCCACCGTTTTTTACACAGAAAAACATATATTCTGCAAATCGAAACCACCCAATCCCTGGCCAAGTATGCCCGACTCTTCTCCGATCTTCCTTTCCCACGCCAGTGCCGACGATGCCTTCGTCGCCCAACTCCGTCAAAAGCTCGAATTACACGGCCTTTCGGTCTGGACCGATGACCAACAGCTGCGAGGAGGGGACTCGCTGAAACAGGAAATCAAAACGGCAATCGAAGGGGCACGCGCTTTTTTTGTGATCGTGAGTCCCAATACCATGAAATCTATTTGGGTCAAACGGGAGGTGAATTGGGCGGAGCAGGTGCGTCAAAATGGGAAGCCTGACTATCAGGTCGTGCCAATTCTCATCGAGGGCGGGGATCTGGGGATGTTGCCGTTTTTATTTGAAGATGATAAACTAGCTATTCAGATCAGCCATACCGTCAACGGGCCTGGACGCAGCTTTTGGGGCGATTCTGGCGGCCTTGGGGGAAGAACTTCCCACGCAAACAGAACCCATCCCCCAGATCGAAGCCCTGCCCATCACGGAGCTGCGCCTGGAATTGCGCCGTCCCATCATGCGGGAAGGCAAAGAGCGCCCCCAGGCCGAAGCCAAATTGGTCTATCAACCCGCTGATCCCACCATGCCCTCTCAGGAGAGCAACATCTTCTACTTCGAAGCCCCGCTGGGTCCCATCGAAAGCGAAGAGTTGAGCTGGTATTTGGAGCGCTACATCATCTGGCCGGTGGGCTTTTACCAAGAAAAAGCCAAGGGCATCGAAGCGAAATTGCCTAACTGGGGCCAACAACTCTACCAAGAAGCCACCAAAAGCGAATCGGCTCGGGCAGTGCTGCGCAGTTGGGAGGAAGATGCCAGCCAGCGGGAACGCCGCTTTTCGGTGCTGGTGGACCCCTCGGTGATCGAGGGCAGCCCCGAAGAGGAAGCCCAAAAAGCCCAGGCCTACGGCAACCTCCTGCTCACCCTGCCCTGGGAGCTGCTGCACGATGGAAAGGGCTTTCTATTTCAGGGAAAAAGAGGGGTGCGGGTGCGTCGCCGCTTGCCCAATCACGAACGACTGGCCCCTGGCCTGGCCAGACTTCCCATCCGGGTGCTGCTGGTCAGCCCCCGTCCGGAAGCCAAAGGAGTAGCCTACATCGACCACCGGGCGAGCGCCCTGCCGCTGGCTCAGGCCATCGCCCAACTCGGCTCCCTGGTCCAACTGGACATCTTAGCAGAACCCACCAAACCTGCCCTGGAACGCTTCCTCCAACAAGCCGAGGCGGAGGGCGATCCGGTAGAAGTTCTCCACTTCGATGGACATGGGGTCTATAGCCCCGAAAAAGGCCTGGGTATGCTGGTCTTTGAACATCCCGAAGACCAGGACAAACTCGGCCAGCGTCGGGCCGAACTCATCGACGCGGAAGCCTTGGGGAGGCTCCTGAGGGACTACCGCATCCCGGTGGTCTTTCTGGAAGCCTGCCAAACCGCCCAGGCGGTGGAAGAAATCTCCGCTTCGGTGGCCGCCCGCCTCTTGCAGGTGGGGGTAACCTCGGTGGTGGCCATGAGCCATAGCGTGCTGGTAGAAACCGCCAAACGCTTCACCGAAGCCTTTTACGGAGCCCTGGCCCAAGGCCAACGGGTGGGAGAGGCGATGCTGGCCGGACAACAAGTGCTGCACCATAGCAGCTACCGGGGCAAACTGCTGGGCAGTGGGGAGTTCCACCTCCAAGATTGGTTTGTGCCTGTCCTCTACCAAGAAGAACAAGACCCCCAACTCTTCCCCACCCTCAATTCCGAGGAGGTGCAGCAGCGCAGCCAAGAAGAAGCCAAACTGCGCCGGGGTGCCTTGCCTCCCATCCCCCACGGCTTTGTGGGGCGAAGCCGAGAGCTGCTGCGCCTGGAGCGCATCCTGCGCCAGCAGTCCTATGCGGTGATCCAAGGCCAGGGCGGCGCGGGCAAAACGGCCCTGGGCAGTGAACTGGCACAGTGGTATTTACAAAGCCAGCGGGTCCAGCGGGTCGCCTTCCTCAGTTTGGAGACCCACCATGAACTGCGGATGATCTTGCAGATTCTGGGCGAGCAATTGCTGCCGCAATACTCGGTGGCTGAGTATGGGGCAGACCTGAAAAAGGCAACCCAACCCCTGCTCCGCGCCCTGGGCGAACAGCCGACCCTGCTGCTGCTGGACAATCTCGAAAGCGTGCTGCCCGGCCCAGAGGGTCAAGTTCTGGCCGACGCCGCCGCGCCGATAGACGAACTGCTGAGCCTCTTCCAAGGCCTGATGCAAGCGGCCCCTCATACCCGATTGCTTTTCACCACCCGGGAGGCCCTCCCCGCTCCCTTCGACCGGGGAGCGAACTCCCTACGGCTGGGTCAACTGGGCAAAACCGAGGCCATCGAACTGCTCAGTCAGGTGATGAGCGAGCAGGGCTGGTCCCCCCCGCTGGATGATCAGGGGCGAGAAAAAGACCTGGAACATCTGGCTGAGCAGGCGCACTACCACGCCCGGGCGCTGGTCTTACTAGCCCGAGAGATCGGCACCCAAGGCGTAACTGCCACCAGCGCCAACTTCCAGCAGCTCATGAGCGAGCTGGAGCGAAAGCAGCCCGGAGATCGGGAAAATTCCCTCTACGCCAGTCTGGCACTGTCGCTGGGTCGCTTGACCGAAGAAGAGCGCAAGCTCGTCGAAGGGCTGGCCTGCTTTGAAGGAGGCTGCCATCTGGATATTTGGCGAATGACTTCTGGCATATCCGAGAAGGAAAGAGAGCGAATCGTGCAGGTTTTCCATCGCCTGATCGAAGTCGGCCTGGCCAGCCTGGGTCCATACAACTACCTCCACCTGGACCCGGCCCTGCCAAGCTACCTACGCGGGCAACTCTCTCCCGAGACTCTGGCCACCTACCAACGCCACTGGCTGGGCGCCATGCGCAGCTTCGCTGGCTATCTGTACCAGCAACAATCCAAAGATGCCCAAGTCCAAGCCAGCCTCACCCTCCTCGACCTTCCCAACCTGCTGGGCCTACTGGCCGCAGCTTCCTCGCAGCTTGGCCCAGAGGAGATGATAGGTCTGACGAATCAGGTGGAAAGCCTCTTGCAAAACCTCCCCCGCCCCCAGGCCCTACAACGGGTGATTGCCTATCGAAAAGCGGCTTCGGCCCAGCTCTCTGCAGGCTGGAGCCATGCCCGCTTTCTGGCCATGAGCAAGGAAGCGGATCGCCTCCTGGATCAAGGCCGCATCCAAGCAGCCTATGAGCTGGCCGAGCGCATCCGGCAACAGGCCCTGGCCGCCGGGGAAGCGGCCTTCCCAGCAGCCCCCTATGATCTGGCGATGGCCCATCTTCGGGTGGGGCGGATGCTACGGATGGGGGGAGCGGCCCAAACGGCGCTGCCCATGTTGCAAGCAGCCTTGCAACGCTTTGAGGCCCTGGCTGAATCTGGCGCTCGCATGGCGGCGGCCTGTTTGTTAGAGATGGGCGACTGTCTGGTAGCCTTGGGGCAATATGAGCAGGCAGCAGAAGTCTATGAAGCAGGCATTCGTCGCTCTGAACAGCTAGAAGATGTGAGACAAGTGGCGGTAGGAAAAGGGCAACTGGCCACGGTTCGCTTATCCCAGCAAGACTACGCGGCGGCTCTGGCAGGCTATCAAGAAGCCCAGCAGAGCTTCGAAGCGCTGGGCGAAGCAGGGGGGCAAGCAAGCGCCTGGCATCAGATCGCCAGGGTATATCAAGCACAAGAACAATGGAGCCAAGCCGAACCAGCCTCCCGCCGATCCATGGCCATTGAAGTGAAGCGAAGCAAGCGATCGGGTGAGGCATCAACGCTGAACCAACTTGGGAATCTGTATGCTGCGCAAGGCAAAACGGAACAATCAGCAGCCTTTTTCCAGCAAGCGGCTGAAATCTATATCTCCTTGGGAGACGAAGCGCAGGAGGGACGGGCACAAAACAACCTCGCTAACCGCCTGATCCAGTTGAAGCGCTATGCCGAAGCCCGAAAAGCCCTAGAGCGAGCCATCATTTGTGATGAAGGACTGGGACATGCGGCGGAACCCTGGAAAACCTATGACATCCTCTATCAGCTAGAAACTGCCCAAGGCAATCCCGAAGCCGCCGCCGCCGCCGCCAAAGCACAGGCGGCGGCGCTTTATCTAGCCAATCGAAGGGATGGGGGAGAGCCGCGATTTGGGGGAGGGAGACTCTGCAAGAAGGCTTGGCAGGCGATTCAGGCGGGAAATCCTTCGCCTTCCTTACAAGAAATTGACCAGATGTTGGCCCAGCAAGATCTACATGAATCCTGGTTCCCCTTGCTGCCAAATCTCAAATCTATTTTGGAAGGGAGACGAGAAGAAGCCCTATTTCAAGATCCCGCACTGAGTTATGCTGACTCCGCAGAGCTACAGCTCCTGCTGGAGCGGATAGCAGCACATCAGTAGGTAGCCACCCTGTTTGCCGCCTGATGTTCCTTGCTGGATGGGACGGAAAGAAGATCCGCCTTGCTTCCCCCTCACGCCAAAATCCCCTTCACCACCTTTCCATGCACATCGGTGAGGCGGAAGCGGCGGCCCTGATACTTGAAGGTCAGTCGCTCGTGGTCGATGCCGAGTAGGTAGAGCAGGGTCGCGTGGAAATCGTGGACGTGTACGGGGTCTTGCGCCACATTGTAGCTGAAGTCATCGCTTTGTCCGTAGGAGATGCCGGGCTTGATGCCTGCCCCGGCCATCCACAGGCTGAAACAGCCCGGGTGGTGATCTCGCCCGTAATTGTCGGCGGTTAGTTGGCCTTGGGAGAAGGAGGTTCGCCCAAATTCCCCACCCCAGATCACCAGGGTATCGTCCAGCAAGCCCCGCTGCTTAAGGTCCATGACCAGGGCGGCAGAGGCTTGGTCGGTGTTTTGGGCTTGATGCTTCATGCCACCGGGGAGATTGCCGTGGTGATCCCAGCCAGTGTGGTAGAGTTGGATGAAGTTGACGTCGTTTTCGGCCAGTTTGCGGGCGAGCAAACAGTTGTAGGCGTAGGTGCCGGGGGTTCTAGCATCTTCGCCGTAGAGTTCGTAGATGTAGTCTGGCTCGGTACGCATGTCCACTACCTCTGGCACTTCCATCTGCATGCGATAGGCCATCTCGTACTGATTGATCCGGGAATTGATCTCGGGATCGCCCCAGGCATCGAATTGCTGCTGATTGAGCTGTTTGAGATAATCGAGGGCTTCCCGTCGATCCTGGGGGTTGATGCCGTGCGGATTGGAGAGATAGAGGACCGGATCTTTGCCGGAGCGAAATTGGATGCCCTGATGATGAGAAGGGAGGAAGCCATTGCTCCAGGACAGCGAATTGAGCGGCTGTCCGCCCCCGCCATGCGAGAGCAGCACCACAAAGCCCGGCAGGTTTTCGTTGGACGAACCCAGGCCATAGCTCAGCCAGGAACCGATGGAGGGGCGACCCGTTTGTTGGGAACCCGTCTGCATGAACATCACCGCAGGTTCGTGATTGATGGCCTCGGTGTACATGGATTTGATGAAGCAGAGTTCATCGACGATGCCAGCCGTATGGGGAAAGAGTTCACACACCCAGGCTCCAGATTGCCCGTGTTGCTGAAAGGAGAAGGTGGACGCAGCTACCGGAAAGGACGCTTGGTCGGCGACCATGCCGGAATTGCGCTGCTGGCCCCGGATGGAAGCGGGCAATTCCTGCGCCTGCCATTTGTGTAGGTCGGGTTTGTAGTCGAAGGTCTCCAACTGCGAGGGGGCCCCGCTTTGGAAGAGGTAGATGATGCGTTTCACCTTCGGCACGAAATGCAGCTGACTCAAGACGCCTCCATTTCCAGATGGCGTCCTTCCCGCAGCATATCCCTGCTTGCTTCCCAACAAACTCCCCAAAGCGATGGCTCCGAGGCCCATCCCGCTTTGTTTCAGAAAGTCCCGCCTGGCGTAGGCCAGATGTTTGAATCGTTTCATACTTCAGCGTCGGTTAAGGGCTTCATCGGTATTGAGAATCGCATTGGACACCACCGCGAGGGCGGCGACTTCCCCTGCTGGGAGGTCGGCATGGCGGGGAGAGCTTCCCATGCTGAGATAGGCGTCTGCTTTGGCAGGATTCTGCGCAAATCGCTTTCGTTCTTGGGCGTAAAATGCCTCCAACAAACGCAATTCCTCGGCATCGGGGGAGCGGCTGGTACAGAGGGTGAACACCCGTTCCAATTGGCGAGCGGGCTCCCCGAGTTCCAACATCACCCGTTCGGCTAGCTTGCGAGACGCCTCCACAAATTGCGGGTCGTTCAGCAAGGTCAGGGCTTGCAAGGGCGTATTGGTTACCGTGCGCCGCACCGTGCAGGCATCCCGATTCGCGAGGTCAAAAATTTGCATGGCCGGAGGGGGCGCTTGGCGTTTCCAGACGGTGTACAGACTCCGCCGATGGATGCTTTCGCTTTGATCGTGAGGGTAGCGATAGGCCCAGGGTTTGGTGGTGAGCGCCCCCCACAGGCCTTTGGGCTGATAAGGATAGGCGGCTGGCCCGCCAATTTCTGCTTCCAACAGTCCACTGATCGCGAGGGCATTGTCCCGAATCATCTCCGCCGGCAGACGGAAACTTGCGCCTCGCGCCAGCCATACATTTTCCGGATCGGTTTCCAGGTCTTCGGGACGCACCACCGAAGATTGCTGATAGGTGGCGGAACGCATGATCTGCTTGTGCAGGCGCTTGATGTCCCAGCCGTGGCTCATGAAGTCATGGGCCAGCCAATCCAGCAATTCAGGATGCGACGGCAAACTGCCCTGGCTGCCAAAATCTTCGGCAGTTTCCACGATGCCGCGCCCAAGGTGCATCATCCAGATGCGATTGACATAGACCCGTGCGGTCAGGGGATGCTCAGGATCGAACAGCCATTGAGCGAGGCCCAGCCGATTTTGCGGCAGGGATTCGTCAAAAGGCAGGATGCGCTCAGGCGTTCCGGGAAAGACTTCTTCCCCCGGCTGATCATAAGCCCCTCGATTCAGTAAAAAGGTCGGGCGAGCTTCCGGCAAATCGCCCATCACCATGATTTCTGGAATCTGGCTGAGGAGGGCGTTTTCTTCTGCTCGGGCTTGTTGCAGGCTGGTGTTCTGGGCGACAAAAGTAGGATCGTCTCGCAACACGTCCGAGGGAGAGGGAGGCACGTTCTCAAGGGGAAGCTCCAAACTGACCGCCACTTCCAGCGGGGTCAAGGCTCCTTGATACACTTTCAGTTCATCCAGACCGCCATTTGTCATGACCTGCTCCCGTCCTTGATAGCCAAATCGCAGGTTGCGGAAGCCATAGGTGTGAATGTTGGGTTCGAAGAGGATGCTTTTGTACAAATGGTCCCTCGCAACGGAAACCTCCACCGCTTTGCCATCCAAATAGAGGTGGATGCCGGCAGCTTTGCTCGATCCGTCATAGGTCATCGTTACGTGGGTCCAGGTTTTCTCCGGCAACGCCACTTCCGTCGTCAGGTCGATGGCATTTTGCGGCCAGGAGTGCGCCAGATACAAACGCAGCCGATTGCTGTCCAGCGCAAAAGAGTAGCCTTTGAGTCCCAGGCGGCGTTCTTCGCAGTGCCATAAAAAATAGGCTTCCTCATACAAGGTATCGGGATAGATGGCGAATTGGAGGGAAAAAGGATCGGTGCGATCAAACCAGCCTAGTTTCTCGGGTCCGGTAGCAGTCTGATATTCCTGCACGAAAAAGGCTTTCCCAGTATAGCCATTTGCTTTGATCGTGGGCGCCTTCCCGTAGGTGATGGCTTGCTCCCGTCCGCGGACTTCTCGGGTCTCATAGCCTTTTTCACCTACCTGAATCAGCCGCTCAAAATCATAATGCGCCAGCAGTTTCTGGTCCAGACGCTGCTGAATGTCTGCCTGGTCAGGCACTTGTTTTGACTCAACAAGGGCTTGTTTCCCGACCCGTGCTTGTTCCTGCTCCAATTGAGTGAGGTACGCCCGAATCGAATCCAGATGCGCCCGGGTGGAATCCTCCATCAGCAGGAGCGCAGGACCGGGCGTTTGGTCAGGACCATATACCGCCGTGCCCAATTCATCGGTGTTGTTGAAAAAGGCAAAGAGCTGGAAGTATTCTTTCTGAGAAATGGGATCGTATTTATG
>JBCCCJ010000052.1:0-10939 GCA_039033615.1 Bacteroidota bacterium | reverse complement strand
GCAGTTTATTCCGAAGAAATCGGAATGGCCAACCCACCGTGATGGTGAATGCGCTGCATCGAAGAACCGATTTTTTGTCCAGTGGTCTGCCTCAACCCCTTCCACGGCCCCCGAAATCCGACTCAGCACGCTACGTAGTTTGGTGTTCCACTAGATTCGTAGTTGAGCCACAAGATTGACATAGACTGAGGAAAACATCTTGTCCATCCTGTTCGTTCATCAGCTCCCTACAAGTGGCCACCCTTTCCCTGAAGAAGCGATTAGCTGAAGATGATTCCCATCAACAGCATGGTCGCCAGAAAACCGGTAATCAATAAGGACAAGCTGAGGATGAGGATCGGTCGAATGATCCCTCCTTTCAGGCTTTGTTGCCAAATCCAGGTGATCCCGATGAGGGGGAGGATCATAGATATGGTGGTGAATTTCCTGGCTACTGCTTCCCCCCCAATGGAAGCCATCAGCAATCCGACCACCACGGTCAATAAGGAAGAAAAAGCCACTGCATAGATGGCAATGACCAGGTGCTCCGCGAAGTTGTAGCCCTTTTTGCGATAGAAGAGCGAACTCAACCACCCCATACAAGGAATCATGAGAAACAGGAAAAACTGATTCCTGGATTGGAGCCAATTGACCGCGTTCTTCATTTTATCACTTCTGGCCGCAGTTTTGGCTGATCCTTCATAATCGCTGAAGCCTTCACTGAACCCGCTGAGAAAATTGTTTTGGGCCACCATATTCAAAAAATCCTTGGCAAAAAATTGGAAGATGCCATACAAACTGAGCGCCAGCAATGCATATTGAACCGGGGGATTGATGCGTTTTCGTACGCCCCGGATATACCCAATGCTGACCTGGGATGGATGAAGCAGGAGGGATTTGCTGGTTTGGAAAAAGGGGAAGTCCAGGGCAAACAAACGCTCCCCCACCTACTTCAGCAACGCCCAGACCGTCAGGCGATTCTTGACTTGTTTGGCCCCGCAGAAGGAACAGAAATTTGCCTCCTCAGAAATGGATTTTCCACAAGTTATGCACACTGCCATGATGCCTGTCTTACCGAATGATGGTATCTATTTCTTGTTGGCGCTTCTTGGATTCTTCTAGCAGAAATTCTTGCACGTTGAGCCCCTTTTGATTGGCAGCACGTACATAATTCCCATCCTTTTGTAAGTAGCGGGTTTTGGCTTCATCGTCCAGCAAATGTTGGAGGATGCGGCGCACGCGAAGTTTGATTTCTGGGTCCTCTACCGGAAACACCAGTTCGACCCGGCGATTGAGGTTGCGTTGCATCATATCCGCACTCCCGAGATAGATGTTGGACTCCCCTTCTGATTTGAAATAGAAAATCCGGCAATGTTCCAGGAAGCGACCGACGATGCTTTTCACGGTGATATTATCACTGACGCCTTTGATGCCCGGTTTCAAACAGCAGATGCCCCGAATCACCAAATCAACTTTGATCCCCGCTTGGGAGGCCTGGTAGAGCAACTGAATCATCTTCGGATCTACCAACGAATTGATCACCATGATGATGCGGGACGGGCTTTCGGGTCGATGGGAAGCAATGCATTGCTTGAGCATCTCTTCCAGGCGATTGCGCAAGGATTTGGGCGCCACCAGAAATTGGTTCCACTCCTCCTGCATCGAATAGCCGGTCAACAAATTGAAGAGGGCCGAAGCGTCTTCCCCCATCTGCTCATTGCAGGTCATCAGCCCCATATCGGTATAGATTCGGGCCGTGGTTTCATTGTAGTTGCCGGTGCCGATGTGAAGATAGCGGCGAATGCGATCCTCTTCTTTCCGCACCACCATGGCAATTTTGCAATGGGTTTTGAGGCCGAGCACGCCATAGACCACGTTGACTCCGGCCTTGTCCAGCTCTTTGGCCCATTCGATGTTGTTTTCCTCATCAAAGCGCGCTTTCAACTCGATCAGGGCCGTTACCTGCTTGCCATTGATGACCGCTTTTTCCAGGGCTTTCACGATGGAAGAACGGCCGGAGGCCCGATACAACGTCTGCTTGATCGCCATGACCTGGGGATCTTCGGCTGCTTCTTGTAAAAAATCCACGACGTGATTGAAGCTGTCGTAGGGATGGTGGAGCAGGACATCTCGTTCGGCAATCGTTTTGAAAATGTCCCTGTCGGCGACGAATCGCTGGTTAAGCGCGGGATTGAATGGCGCATCCTTGAGGTCTGGGAAATCCAGCTTGAGAAAGGCCATGAAGGCCGTCAGATCCAGAAAAGTGGGGATATCATAGATGTCATCTTCACTTGAACCGGTGATCTTGCGGAGGAAGCGGCGATTTTTGGAACTGATCTCCTTGCTCACCTCCAGACGAATCACCGTACCTTCCCGTCGCTTTCGCAATTCTCGTTCGATCAACTTCAGCAAATCATCTGCTTCGGCTTCAGATAGATCCAGATCCGCGTTTCGGGTAATGCGAAAAGAAGCCATGCTGAGCAGCTTCATTTTTGGAAAGAGCTGCGCCGCATATTTACGAATGATGTCTTCTACTGGCACAAAATCCCGCTTGCCGTTGTCCTGAGGGAGTTCTACAAAACGAGGCAGAGAAGCTGGAATGTGAATCACCGCCCGCTTTTCTTCTCTTTGATAAGGAGCCCTGAGATTCACCAATAGGTTGAGTCCCAAACTTTTCAACTGCGGAAAGGGATGGGTGGGATCAATGGCCAGTGGGGTGAGCACCGGAAAAATATTGGTGCGAAAATATTCCTGGATGAAGGTCCGTTCGTTTTTTCGGAGGCTGTTGACCGAGCGAAGTCGGATGCCTTTGCGGCGGAGCTTGGGCAGAATTTTGCTGGTCAGGATTTCGGCTTGCCAAGCCACGGACTCATGGACGTGGGCAGAAATGCGTTGTAGCAATTCTTTGGGAGCCAGGCCATCGGCTTGAATATCTCGGACTCTCGCCGCCAATTGCTCCTTCAGGCCCGCCACCCGAATCATGAAAAACTCGTCTAAGTTGGAACTGAAAATCGCGATGAACTTGAGCTGTTCTAGCAAGGGATGGGTACGATCTTCGGCTTCTTCCAGCACCCGATCATTGAACTTGAGCCAACTGAGTTCGCGGTTGAAATAAAACTTAGGGTGTTTGAGGTTTTCTGCCATAGCTTCGCCAACCTTTCCCAGGATTTCAAGACACCTTAGAGTGGTTTGTAGAATCGAAGATACAGTTATTTTGCCGAATTCGTATGTTTGTAAGATGCAAAAGCTGCTGATCCTCCTGCTCTTGGTCCTGCTGGCGGGCTGTGAAACCAATGAAGAAGAAGCCGAGGCATTGCCCCCTGGGATTGATGAATCCGACCTGGGGACAGAATCTTTTGGTGTGGAATACTATTTTTCTGACTCTGCACGCGTGACCGCCAAGATGTTGGCTGCTCACGTTACTGAAAAGGAGGAAAATGTAGCTGGAGAGGTGCCTGAGGCAAACGAGAAAACCGAAACGGTTCACTACCTGGACGGAGGCGTAGAACTGTATTTTCTCAACTTCGCCGGACGCTCCCACAGCACCATCAAATCTGACAGCGCTCGCTTCCAACGAGAGCGGGGCATCGCCAAATTGACCGGGAGTGTGGTGATGACCAATTATAAAGGAGAAACCATGAATACGGAAGAGCTATATTGGGATCAGGAAAAAGATTCCGTATTTACTGATAAATTTGTACGGATCGAAACGCCTGACAAGGTCATCATCGGCAACAATGGACTGCGTTCCAATTCAGACTTTACTGCCTACACCATTTACGGGATTCAGGGAGAAGTCGAAACCGATGACCCTTGATGGACTCCCTTGCTGAATCAGCTCATGAAATACTTTGAATATACCTACCTCGTCCTCATAGCGATGTGCCTGGTGTTCCTGGTCGTCAATTATGAAGACCTCATTCCCAATTCCCGGATATACCTCCTGGTATTCATGGGGCTATTTTCCTTCATGTTTGCCTATCGCCGAACGGTTCGCATTCGTTCAGAGCGCAAGCAATCAGAGGCAGAAGAGGAATCAGAGGCGCAAAGCGAAACCGAATAGATGCTAGTAGTGTTGGCCATATTGACCCTGAGTCTGTCTTTCTTTTTCTCAGGTACGGAAATCGCTTTTCTCTCTGCGAATCGGTTGAAAATTGAACTGAAAACCGTGCAGGGAAACCGCGCCGCAGCCATTCTTTCGAACTTTACCAAGAAGACCTCCGAGGTATTGATCACCATTCTGATCGGCAACAACTTTGCCCTGGTGATTTTTACCATCATGATGGAGGCCTTATTGGCCCCTTCCATCGCCACCTACCTGGGCTTGACGGAGGAAAACGCTTATTTGCTCTACACTCTCACTCAGTCCTTGTGTGCGACCTTGATCGTGTTGGTCTTTGCAGAGTACATTCCCAAGGCGATTTTTCGAAGCAATGCCGATCGGGTGATTTATCCGGCGGCTTATCCCCTGAATGCGTTTTACTACCTGTTCTATGCGCCGGTAGGCATCGTCAATTCGGTTTCCAAGTTCTTGTTGCGCTACGTATTCCGTTTGCCGATGGAAGAGCGAGTCGTGGAATTGGGCAAGCAAGACCTGGATCATTTCATTCAGGAGGCCATTGCAGGTGGGGAAGAGACCCCGGATTTTGTGCTCGATACCGAGATGCTCAACAATGCTCTGGCCCTGCGGGAAACCAAGGCTCGGGAATGCATGATTCCGCGTATGGACATCATTGCTGCCCCGGAGACAGTAGAGATTTCGGAACTCATTGACCAATTCGTAGAAACCAACCTCTCCAAGATCATCATCTATGGCGAAAGCCTGGATCAGGTATTGGGCTTTGTGCATTCGAGCAGCATGTTCTCCAAACCCGAGGCAATTGACACCTTGATCCAACCCGTCCTCATTGTGCCAGAGACCATGCCTGCCAATGTCCTGATTGCAGAGTTGATCGGCAATCAAAGAAGTATGGCGGTGGTGGTAGATGAATTTGGAGGCACTTCCGGCATCATCACGCTGGATGATTTGGTGGAAGAAGTGTTTGGGGAAATCGAAGATGAACACGATCCGGAGGAAGAAGAGGTCGAAGAAGACATGGTCCAGATCCAATTGGAAGAAAACATCTATCAATTGGGCGCCCGACTTGCCATTGACGATTTGAACGAAGAATTGGAGTTGAATTTGCCAGAAGAAGAGTATTACACCACGCTGGGGGGGCTGATCATGTACATTGCAGAGCGGATTCCTCAGGAAGAAGAGGTCGTCACCATCAACAAATATCAGATCACCATCCTCCGTGGCACCGCCAATCGGCTGATACAGGTGAAGTTACAAACCTTGCCAGAGGTGTAGGCCTTTCCATCTCCTAGATTTTTTCCCCTAGCATCCCCCCTTCTCCTATTTTGAAATTAGCAGGGAATGGGCGTAATTTGCTTTCCATTTTGCGAAACCATTTACAAGCAAAGTACTAATATGTCTGCATTAAGTAGAATTCGCCAGAATATGGGCCTAATCGTCATCGTGATCTTTGTCGCGTTGGCAGCCTTCATTTTGACGGATTTTTTTCAGGGAATATCCACGACCCTCGCTGGGCCGATGGATGCCGGGACGGTAGCCGGAGAGTCTGTTTCCTTTCAGGAATACCAGACAATGGCCAGTCAGCAAATTCAAAACGCTGGAATCAACTCCTCCGATGAGCTTCAAGCAGGTCAGCTGCGGGATGCTGTTTGGAACCAAATGGTCTCCGATCGGGTATTGGAAAGCGAGTTGGATAAAATTGGCCTTCAAATTACCCCTCAGGAAGCCTACGATATGTTTGCCGGGGAAGAAATTTCTCCGCTAATTCGGCAGTACATTCTCCCTCCGGGGCAGCCCTACGATCAGGCCAATATGAAGAATCTGTTGTCTCAGATTCAGACGAACCCCGCCCAAAGGCAGCAATTGCGCCAATTGGAAGAATACGCGGTTCAGGCCAGAGGTCGCGAGCGCTATCTCAACATGGTCAAGGCTGGTTTTATTGGTTCTGACGCCTTTGCCAAAGCCAAATATGCTGAGCAAAACCGCTCCGTGGATTTGTCTTATTTGGCAGTCAACTACAACGCCATTCCCGATTCGCAAATTGAAGTTTCTGATCGGGAGCTGCGTACCTATATGCAGAACAACAAGGATCAATACGAGCAGGACGCCCAAACGGTCGTTCGCTATGCTCGATTCAGCTTGGCTCCCAGCAAAAAGGACTCCATTCAGGCTCGTCAAACCCTGGAATCACTCACCGGCACTTTCGCTGAGACAGAAGATGATTCTTCCTTCACCAGTTTGAAATCTCGGATTCCTTACGGGCAAAATTATCAACCCATCTACCAATTGCCTGAGGTAGTTCGGGATGAGTTCGTCAATGCAAGCGATCAAACTGTGATAGGCCCCTTTTTGGAAGGAGATGCCTATTCTCTCTACAAATTGGTTGGAACGGAAGCTTCCGAAAATCCTTCCGCCAAAATTCGCCACATTCTGGTGCAGTTCACTTCTGATACATCTGCCGTTCGGTCGGAAGCGGCTGGCTTCGCTCGCCAAGTGCGGGGAGGGGCTGATTTTGCGACGCTGGCTTCTGAAAATTCCGATGACTTTAGCTCCCGCTCCAACGGAGGCGAATTGGGCTGGTACAGCCGCGGGCAATTTGGCGAGGACTTCGACAAAGCAATAGACGCCGCAGGCAAAGGAAGCATCATCGGCCCGATCAAAGGCCGAGGCGGTTTTCACGTAGTAGAAGTATTGGACAAGAGCAGCAAGAATTACGACATCGCCAAGATCGAAGAATTGATCTCCTATTCTTCTACCACGCGCGACAGCGTATATGGCAAAGCGAACTATTTCGCCGCAGCTTTGCTGCAAAGCCAAGACATCAACGAGGCAGCAAACCAAGAAGGCGTCGTGGCTTTCGCGAGTAACCCTTTCACCGAAGAAGATCGGGACGTACAGGGATTGAATGGCGGTCGCGAATTGATCCTTTGGGGAACCAACGCAGACTTGGGAGACATTTCCAAAGTCCTCCGGGTGAACGACAACTACGTGATTGCTCAGGTTACCGAAAAGCGCCCAGAAGGCCTGCAAGACCTCGAAGAAGTTCGGGACGAAGTATTTGCAGAAGTGGCCAAAGAGAAAAAAGCAGATCAGATCATCCAGCAATTGAAAAGTGCAGGCGGATCTGATCTCAATGCGATGAAAGATGCCTATGGTCCTGCCGCTGTTGTCAGCAGTTCTGCGGGTGTAACCTTTGCGACCAGCAACATTGCTGGCATCGGTCGTGATCCTTTCCTCATTGGCAAAGCGCTTTCTTTGGAGCAGGGAGCCCTCTCCTCCCCGATCGCTGGGGAGAACGGCGTCTATGTACTACAAGTAACCAATGTTACGGAGCCCGCAGAAGCAGATGCTACCGTGTTGGCAGGCTTGAAAAGTCAGGAAACCAGCAGCGGCCAGCTCAGTCTGCAAAGCCGGGTCATCTCTGGCTTGATCGACATCGCTGACGTCGAAGACAACCGCGCCAAAGTCGAAGCTCGTAACTACGGGTTTCGGTAGGTCCTGTAGGATACAATAAGATTTTTTGCTGCCTCAACCTTTTGGGTTGGGGCAGTTTTGAGTTTGGGGGAGAAAGTTGTTTTGGTGTTTCTGAACCTGTATTTTAGAAGACATTCAGAAAGAGGAGCTATGTATATTGATTACATCAAGATTGAGAATATTCGGTCGATTGAGAAAATTGAGGTGCGCTTACATCTGATGGGTGAGGAGAATTTGCCTGGCTGGCATGTTTTTATTGGCGATAACGGTTCTGGAAAAACTTCATTTATTAGATCGGTTTCAATTGGCTTAATTGGACCAACAGAGGCAGTTGCCTTGAGAGAAAATTGGGGAGATTGGATAAGAAAAGGGAGCGTTTACGGAAATATCAGTTTGAATGTTAGACGAGATCCTAATTTCGACTCTTATAAAAGTAGAGGAAAGGGCATCAAAAATGTACCTATTAAATGTCAACTTCAAATTGGAGCTGATGAGGAAGCAGAAAAAGAGAACTCAGTAATAAGGCTAATTGCCATAAAAGATCGGACTACATTAAATTATATTTGGTCAGGAAGGAAAGCCTGGTTTTCAGCTGCTTATGGCCCATTTCGTCGATTTCGGGGAGGGGACAAGGATTTAGAAAAAATATTTTATTCCAATCCAAGAGCTGCAGCGCACATCTCCGCCTTCGGAGAAGACGCAGCCTTAGCAGAGGTCGAGGATTGGTTAAGAAACCTCCATTTTCAACGCTTGGAGCAAAAGCCCGTAGCAACAAAAATGCTGGAAGGAATCCATACCTTCATCAACCAAGGCAGCTTACTCCCTCATGATGCTCGCCTACACAGGATCGATTCTGAGGTGATTTCATTCATTGATGGGAACCAAAATGAAATCACATTAAACGAGTTAAGCGATGGATATCGCTCTGTTCTCTCCTTAACCTTTGAGCTTCTACGCCAGCTAATCGCTACTTACGGACATCGACTAGTATTTCCGGATGGCTTTGCGTCAAATCCAATCATCAACCTCCCCGGCGTTGTCCTCATAGACGAAATTGACGCCCACCTTCATCCTACTTGGCAAGTCCGTATCGGGCAGTGGTTCACTCAATACTTCCCTAAGCTTCAGTTCATTGTTACCACCCATAGCCCGCTGATTTGTCGAGCAGCAGAAAAAGGTTCTGTGTGGCGGTTAGCCGCTCCGGGGACGAATGAACAAGCGCGACAAATTACGGGGACCGAACTCCAACGGCTGATTTATGGGAATGTCTTGGATGCCTATGGGACTGAAGTGTTTGGCGAGGGAGTCACCAGTTCTGAGCAAGCAATAGGGAAGCGAGAGAGACTAGCAGAATTGAGCAAAAAATCCATCAAAGGGACGATCTCAGAATCCGAATCGCAAGAATTGCAAGCCATCAAAGCTGTTTTACCTACAGGAGGATGATATGGTTCAACTACCAAAGGTCTCGATCTCTACAGAATGTGTAGAAAGCCTGCAACAGTATCAGGCAGAAATTGATACCCTCTCAGATTATGCCTCCCAAGTAGAGAAAGCAAAGGCCATTTGGTCTAGTAGAAAACAGAACCAGCCATTTGAGGAAGTCAAATCAAAGCTAATCGAGATGTGTTCTGGAGCTAGGCGATGCCATTATTGCGAGGACTCGATGGCTGATGAGATGGAGCATTTTCGACCAAAGAATTTGTATCCTAGTCAGACCTTTGTGTGGGAAAACTATTTGTACAGTTGCGGCCCTTGCAATGGCCCCAAAGGGGATCAATTTGCCATCTTCGAGGCAGCAACTGGTAAAAGAATCGAGTTGAATGCTCCTTTGCCCGCCTCCCCACCACCAGGGCTAGCATTACTGATTAATCCCAGGGAGGAAGATCCCACCCAACTTCTGTTTTTAGATATCGTGGCTCAATCTTTTGTTTTTCAACCTTGGGCTGATGATACCAATACACCGGAATTCCAAAGGGCTCAATACAGCATTGACATCCTTCGGTTGAATCAACGGGCTGATCTCATAAATGCCCGCAAATTGGCTTACGGGAACTATAAAGCCAGACTCAAAGAATACACTTCAGGGAAAAAGGAGGGTATCCCTACTTCTCAACTTGAGGAGATGATCGCCCAGATCAAACTGGAACAACATCCCTCTGTTTGGGTGGAGATGAAACAGGAACGAACGTATTCAAATATTGAGGAGCTACAAGAGCTTTTTGATCTGACTCCCGAAGCCCTTTTATGGTAGTGGAAAACTCCCTCAACTCAACAAGTACGTCAAGATGTAGGCCAGAATCGCTATTGCCATGCCGTACATAAAAATGTTGTAGGAGATGCGGAGCAACATGAATTTCTTGGCGAGGACTTTTCCCAGGAAGTAAATATCTGTGCTCATGCTGCCGTAGAGGTAATCGCCATCCTTCATCATTTGGTCGATGCCCCAGAGGTAATCTGGCAGGTCCATGCGGTAAAAGTTGCCAAAGAAGAGCAGGTTGGTCTTTTTGTTCAGGATGTCCTCCCGGTTGAACACGCCGGAATTGACCTTAGGGCGGGTGGCGAGCACGGCAAATACCATCGTGGACATGCAGACCAACAACAGGATGATGCTGGGATAAATGAAGTTGTCCAAACCATTGATGTTGGTGATGCCATTCGTGAAAATGATCGAAATGATGATGGCATTGATGGACAACAGAATGTTGGCTTTGTTATCAGCGATCGAACTCAGGTTGATATGAGTCCGATAGGTAGTCCGAAACATGGTTTCGATGCCGCGATCAGGTCGTTGCCGTTGAATCTTCTTGAGCTTGCGCTTGACCTTTTCCAGCTTGGCATCCTTCTTATCCAACTGATATTCCAAGACCGCCTGATTGACTTTTTCTTCCTTCTTTTTGGCCTTTTTGATCTTCTTTTTCAAGGTCTTCACGTGGGACTTTTTGATTGGTCCCAGGTTCTCCTTGGCGTATTCAGTATGATAGTCGTGGGAACGAAAAAACTCATAGTTGAATTCATCCCACTCCTCGTCGGTAAAATGCCGGTTGTGAAAGGTCTTCCATTCGGTCCGGATCATCTCCGAATTTTCGAGCGCATTGGGAGAGCCTAGGTTGGAGAGATCGGCGTCTTTCAGAATTTCTTCCAGCAGGTTTTTCGGTTCTGCATCCACATGAGTGGCAGCGATCAATTCTTCCACCTTGATGATGATAGACTCCTCGACGCCCCGATGCGCCAAAAACTGACGGGCCATCTTTTGGCCGGCCTCTTCATGTCCTACGTAGGTATGCAGGTACCCGAGGTCGTGAAACCAGGCGGCAATTTTCAAGAGAAATAGCTGAGAATCAGTCAATTCATTTTCTTGACCGATGATGTCAGAATAATGCACCACCTGAACGGTGTGTTCCAAGTTGT
>JBCCCJ010000051.1:0-10986 GCA_039033615.1 Bacteroidota bacterium | reverse complement strand
CCTGGATGTGTAGCAGATCTTGTACTGGATTGGGATAACTGGTCCAGCTCAGGGGTAGCCAGTCCTGCTCCCGGCTCACGACTGGCTCCACTTCGATGAAAGTCCAGGTGGTATCCGCCGCGCCCCATTCATCCAGGATGCGGTACTGCACGCTGTCTTTGCCTACGAATCCAGAGGTAGGCGTATAGACCAAATTTTCTCCTGAAACTACCGCTTGTCCGGTGGATGGGGTTACAATCTCCACCTGGAACGCGGTACGCAAATCAGGGTCCACGTCATTTTCCAGCACAGGAATCTCAACCACGGTCGTATTGACAGTGGTGTCAACATCCACATCGGCAACTGGAGTGGTGTTATATACGACTGCCATGGCTTCGGGAGAAGAGCCTACCAGAAAGGTATCGAGCCGCTGCCCATTCACATCGTAGATTACCCCGCCGAGGTAGCTAAAAAAATCCGTGTGGGAGAGGTAAATCCGATCTTGGACGGTATCCACCACGAATTCGGTGACCGAGGTGTCCACCACGATCGGATTGAGGATCATTTGAGAAGCTAGGTCATAAGTTGCGACTACTCCGCCAATTTTAGCGTAGAAAGTTCCCTGTTCGTCAAAGGCCCATTGGTTGCCGGTCGTACCCAACTGAAAATCTGCATTGGCTGCCACGGTCATGGCCATCCCGGTGCTGGGATCATACATGCTTACGGTATTGCTACCAGAATTCAAGCCATAGATGATGGAATCTTGTACCACCAAGCGGCCTAAGCCTGCTACTCCCAGAGACAAATCCACGCTGTCCACATAGGTCAAAGTAGGCACGTGCACTTTCACCAACCAGCCCGCAGAATCCGAGAAGGCACTGCTGGTGTAGTTTTGGGAGATGTAAGCCGTATCTCCCAGCACCACGATTTCTTTGGCAGGCTGGGTAACGGCAGGCATGCTGTCTACAAATGCTAGGGTATTTCGATCAAAGACCCGAAGGTGATTGGGGAAGGGGCCGCCTGGCCAACCGAAAGGTAGGTACCAGTTCCCAGCCAGGAGATAGTCTCCCGCGAGGGCAAGGCTAAGGGTGCTTGGTGCGTTGAAGGCTTCGGCAGCAACTCTGGTGCCGTTGGGAATGTCATACATGACGATGGAATCCTGCGCGGCGGCATAGGCAAAGGGACCGTCCACGATCAAGCGCTGAACAGATTGGGTTTGGATGGTGTCCAGGGAGGTGTAGGTGTTGGTCCCTGGTTGATACCAGCTCAGGTTCGCGTTGTCGGTCGGATTGCCAAATTGCCCTCCGTTCAGAATGAGGACGCCTTCAGTCTGTACTTGACCAAAAAGATTGGTTGCCAAGATGGTACTGAGGAATACGGTAAAAACTTGTTTCATTTTGTGATAGGTTTGGTATGGTTCCACTGTGGTCGAATTTCTAGTCCCACACTCCAGGAACGGAGGGGCATGGGCCGATTTTCGATGATTTGGTAAGATTGATTCCAAAGATTGTCAAACTGAACGCGCAGGCTGGATTCCCAATGGCTGAGTGGGAGCTTGAATGAGTGAAACGGTCGTTCCCAATTCAGCATCATACTCCCGGTATGAAAGGCATCCAACCAACGGCTGTTATCACTGCTGGTGTAGCGCCGCCCCGTCCAGCGATGGAGATAGGTACAACTGAATGGCCCCTTGCTTATGGTCAGGCTACTTCTGCCCTGATGCCGTGGCGTATAGATCAGTTGCTTGTCAAGGGAAGCATCGCGAGCCAAGGTCGTCTGCCGAATGGTTGCCTGGATATAGGTATGTGCAGCCAGAAATTGGAGGGACCAATTGGCAAGCTGCCATTTGGCGTTGACTTCACTTTCCAGGCCTTGACTTCGAACAGATCTGAGGTTTTCCGGATACCAAAAGTTGGGACCGGGGCGCCACAGAATCCAGTCGTCTATCAACTGATGAAAGGCGGTCAATTGAGCGGAAAGCAAGACGCCTTTGGGTTGAACTTGAGCTAAGAGCCCCATTTCCTGGTGCCAGCCAGTCTCTGGACGCAAGTCAGGATTTCCGCCAGGATTCCAATAGAGATCATTGAAGGTAGGTTGCCGAAAGGTGCGTCCGCCTTGTGCGTGGAGTTGAAGTCCTGGGATCAATTGTCCTTTGAAACTCAAAGACGGCAACGGACCGACGGAAATGGCTTCCGCTTGAGCCAGGGGTTGTCGGAGACTGGCAATGCCCTCCCATTTGCTAGAAATACTTTTCCAGTGGTAGGAAGCAAAAGCGGCTCCTTGATGTTGTTGGGGAAGCAGGTCTTCGTAGCCATCGGCTTGGGCAGTTTGATACTGATGTTGAAGCGCGAACTGAAACCGATGTTGGGGATGCCATTGCCAGTGGGCTTCTGCTTGCTGTAGCAAAGTGTGGCTGAGGTTGTCGGAAAAAATGGCTGCGGCGGAATCTTCGTAGAAGAGAAATTCCCGCTGATAGGCGGTTTGGTAAGAAACCTGCCAACGATCTCCCTGTTGCGACCATTTGCCCATGATTCGGAGGCTCTCGTCCTCCTGATTGGCGGTGCTGTTCAGATTGGTGAGGGGAGGCGGTAATTGTCGATCACTTTGTTGGGCCCATACCCAGAAGCGGAGTTGTTGCCGAGGGGAAAGCTGTACCCCTACTTCTTGCAACAACCCTGACTGAGACAGGGCAGCATGGGTTTGGCGGCGATCTGTTCCAGGCAGGCGAAAGTCATTCTGCGCCATCCGAACAAACAGGCGGCTTTTGCTGAACCATTTTTGTCCTCCGTATTGGATTTCCAGCCCCGTCTGTTGATTCCCAAAGCTGCCCATTTGCCCAAACCAACGACTTCCCCACCCACTTGCTACCGTTCCACCTTGTCCGAGATGGATCGCGCCTCCCACCGCCCCGCTACCAAATAAGGCAGCTGAGCCACCATATTGCACCTGCACTTCATCCAAAAAGAAAGCCGGAATCAAGGACAGATCTGCTTGCCCATTCATGGGACTTTGCATCGGCAATCCATTCCACACCAGCGCGGTATGACTGGCCCCTCCCCCGCGCAGCGAAGTGGTCGCCAGACTGCCTAGCCCATAGCTTTTGATGAATACGTCGGTGTGAAGACTGAGCAGATCGGCCAAATTTTGTCCTTGGGCCTGGGCGAGTTGCAGCGAATCAAGCTGGACCTTGCGATGACCAGGGGTCAACTGATCCAGGCGATAGGCAGCCACTTCCACGGTATCCAACGCGCGATCTACCTGCCCCACTCCGAAGAGGGGAAGCCAGAAGATCAAAAGCGAAGTGAGAAGAATGCCCAGCGTGTTCATGTGATCTCAGTTGGTTCGAAACTGAGATCTTGGGCAGACATGGTGCTCTGGGAAAGGCAGGTAGGCGTGCAGTTCATCATGGCCAACCATCAACCTGGAAGGAAGCCAGAGAATATGCGGAGCTACCCGCTGAACCTGCCCACCTATTACAGGGGCAGTCAGAGTCATCCATTGCTTTTATCCCGAAAGCTCAGAATCGGTGTTGCCGGGCAGGTCTTCTGACTTACTCCCATCGAATCCGGCCTTCCCATCAGCTGACCGCAGACAGTGGCAGCGAAGTTGGTTCGATGTGCGTGGAGCTTACAGCAGCGGGAACTGTTCAGGTCTCTCACCTGATTCCCTCTTCGTTTCTTCGGGATGAACCCTCCGAAAACCAGGCACGAGGCAAAGGTAGAGAGAACTTTCGACAAACAACAAAAAAATTGAACTAGCTTTTGTCACTCGGGAGCAAAGCATTGCGGATCAGCTCCTTTTGTTTTTCTCCTAAAAAAAGTGGCATATTCAAGGGAGGAGATGCGGGATCACTCCGTTGCGGGAGGTGAGAAGCGGGATTTGCCTTTGGCAAATTTGTCTTCCTTTCTGAAGCGAGGTCTTCTGTATAATTTTCAGCAACATCCTTTCTCCAGGAACCCACCCTAACTTTGCAAAAGCCAATTCCACGCGACAATTTGAACCCAAAACCCTGATCATATGACTCGCAAAGATTTTCTCTCTACTACTGGAAAAGCCCTGCTCGCAGGTGGCTTGTTGAGCCAATTTCCCTCTTATGCGCATGCGATGGCTAACTCCTCCCCTACCCGATTTTTCGATTTTTCCTTGGCCCAATGGTCGCTGCGGAATCACCACTGGAAAGGAGGCCTGAAACACGTGGAATTTCCTGCCTATACTCAGGAGAAATTTGGGATTCAGGCGGTGGAATACGTGAGCAGTTTTTTTGAAAAAGGGCTGCCAGCTGCGGAATTGGTGGAGCTGAAACAGCGGGTGAGCGACTTGGGCATGAGCAGTGTCCTCATCATGGTGGACATTTGGAACGACGGGGGCAAATTGGCCAGTCCGAAGAAAAAGCGCCGCGTACAGGCCGTGGACAACCACAAAGCCTGGGTAGAAGCTGCACAATTCCTGGGTTGCCACAGCATTCGGGTCAATGCCCACGGTGCGCAGGATGCGGATCGACAAGATGCGAAAAAGCACTTCGCCGATGGCTTGAGTCGTCTGGTGGAATTCTCTGATACCATGGGCATCAACATCGTGGTAGAAAACCACGGGGGCTATTCTTCCGATGGCGCTTGGTTAGCTGAGGTGATGGAAATGGTCGATCATCCTCGTTGTGGCACCCTGCCTGACTTTGGCAACTTTACCATCGACGCCAAAACCGGAGAGAAGTACGACCCTTATTTGGGGGTGAAAGAACTCATGCCCTTTGCCAAAGGGGTCAGCGCCAAATCCCTGGCTTTTGATGCCTCGGGGGAAGAGTCTACACTTGATTATTTGAAACTGATGAAGATTGTGCGGGAAGCAGGATATGAAGGCCTAGTTGGCATCGAGTGGGGAGGAAAAGGTGGCGCGGAAGAAGCGGATCAAGGCATCCTGGCTACCAAGCATTTGTTGGAGAAGGTGCGGGGAGAGTTGTAATGGAAGAGGCGGGACCGCTACGCTGAGGGAAGCGGGAGGCGGGAGTTGCCAATGGCAAGTATATGTTCCTTGTTCCCTGAAATCTGAACCCTGTATCTATGAATAGACGATCCTTCCTTCACCAAAGTCTGGCTGCCAGTGCGGCCTATTCTGCTCTGCCTCTATTGCCAGCGCTGGGGCGTACCCGCAAATACAAACTAGCGGTGATCGGTTCAGGCTGGTGGGGCATGAACATCCTTCGCGAAGCCATTGCCTACGGAGACGTCAAGGTCGTCGGGATTTGCGACGTGGACCAAAGCTATCGGGAATCGGCTCTACAAGAGATCGAATCCCTCAACGGAGACCGCCCCAAAGCCTATAACGACTATCGGGAGATGCTAGCCAAAGAGAAGCCAGAGATCGTGATCATTGGCACACCGGACCATTGGCACGCGCTCAATGCCATCGCTGCCATCGAAGCGGGGGCGCATGTGTACCTCGAAAAACCCATCAGCCATACCTTGAATGAAGGTCTCGCCATCTTCAAAAAAGCGCGGGAATATGATGCCGTGGTGCAGGTAGGGACGCACCGTCGCATGTCTGCCCACAACATTTCGGCGATGGAATTCCTTCGCTCCGGTAAAGTAGGCGACATCAGCATGGTGAAATGCTTTGTCAACTACAACGGCAGTGCGGGCAAACCTACCCCAGATAGCGAAGTGCCTGCTGGCTTGGATTGGGACATGTGGTGTGGTCCCGCACCGAAGAATCCCTTCAACAGTCGCATTCACCCCAAAGGATGGCGGCATTTTCTGGACTATGCCAATGGGCAAATCGCAGATTGGGGCATCCATTGGTTCGATCAGGTCTTGTGGTGGACGGAGGAACGAGCGCCTAAGACTGTTTTCTCAATCGGCGGTCGCTTTGTAAAGAAAGACAATACCACCGCGCCCGATACCCACTTGGCGGTGTACGAATTTGAATCTTTCAGCATGTATTGGCAATCCAAAAACTGCGCTGCCAACGCGAATGAGGATCACAATGTGGGCTGCTACTTTTACGGAACGGAAGGCACCCTCCATTTGGGGTGGCGAGACGGCTGGACCTTTTATCCCAGCAAAAAGAGTCAAGCTAACATCCACGTTGATCCTCAATTGAATGATCCTGATTTCCAGAACATCAAAGAATTGTGGGGCGACTTCATGCAGTCCATTGACCAAAAACGACGGCCCGCTTGTGATATCGAAGATGGCTTCCTGGCGACCAATATGAGTTTGCTCGGCATGCTTTCCTTGCAAACGGGCAGAAGCCTGAAGTGGGATGCCGAAGCCTATCAGATCGTCGGTGATCCCGCCGCCAATGCCCTCATGAGTCGCGAATACCGAGGGGAGTGGGAGTACCCTACGTTTTGAAAAGCGGGCTGCGGGAATTGCCATTGGGCCACACCACTGGACAACAGTCCAAATGATGGCTAATAGCGCAGCTCTCACCACGCGGGCGGGTTGGCCACGAAGTCCGAGGTGTTGGGGCGGCAATGAGCGTTGCATGGGACTTCGGCGCTTTTTTGCCTCCTTTTTGTGCGGACAAAAAGGAGGTCCCGCTGAAGGCGACCTCATGGTTGATTACCAACATAAAAGGGAATTTTTAGAAAATGTCTGGTGTGGACAATGGGGTTTGTTAATCTCGAACCAATGAATACTGAATGATGAATCAGAATCTACTTCTCGCCTTTTGGCTAATCCTCCCGGGTGGCATTCTTCAGGCCCAGCCCGGACTACTCCAAAAAGACTTCCTCTATCAGGAAGCCCCTTATCCCGAATGTCACGCCTCGACCTTAGTAGAAACGCCTTCTGGGATGGTGGCAGCTTGGTTCGGAGGAACCAGCGAAAAAGATCCTGACGTGGGGATTTGGTTCAGTCGGCTTGGGCAAAATGGGTGGTCCGAGGCAGTGGAAGTTGCCAATGGCATTCAGCACGCGGACAAACGCTATCCTTGCTGGAATCCGGTCCTGCAATACGATGCCGCTACTGGACAGACGCTCCTCTTTTATAAGGTCGGACCCACTCCTCGCGACTGGTGGGGGATGTTGATGGTTTCCCTGGATGACGGGAGGAGTTGGTCCGAGCCGAGACGGTTACCGGAAGACATTCTCGGTCCGGTGAAAAACAAATCGGTCCTCCGAGCTGATGGGACTTGGCTCTGTGGTTCCAGCACTGAACATGACGGCTGGCGGGTACATATGGAATTGACCGATGACAATGGCCGTTCCTGGCGTAGGATTGGTCCTCTGCAAGGAAAGAACAGCGACAAAGTCATTCAGCCCACCATTTTTGAACATGGAGACGGAAGCTATCAGATCCTGTGCCGCACCAAGAAGAGCAGTGAAATCATGCAAGCCTGGTCCAAAGACGGAGGCCTTACCTGGAGTGATTTCACGGGCACGGGCCTCCCCAACCCTAACAGCGGTCTGGATGGAGTTACCTTGGCAGACGGTCGGCACTTGCTGGTGTACAACCATACCCAGACCCCCAAAGGCAAATGGGGCGGGCCTCGTTCGCCGCTCAATGTCGCCATCTCCGACGATGGCAAGACCTGGCAAGCCGTGATGGAATTGGAAACGGAGCC
The DNA here is from genome assembly GCA_039033615.1 of Bacteroidota bacterium. Taxonomy (GTDB): domain Bacteria; phylum Bacteroidota; class Bacteroidia; order J057; family J057; genus JBCCCJ01. Next base: position 3,444 of record JBCCCJ010000051.1, on the reverse strand, counting down.
GGGCGAATATTCCTACCCCGCCGTGGTGCAAGCCAAAGACGGCAAGATTCACCTCACCTATACCTGGAAGCGAAAGCGGGTGCGCTATGTGGTGCTGGACCCGAAAACCTTGGAAGCAACCCCCATGAAAGAGGGGGAATGGCCTTGAGATAAGCGGTATTACGGTTGCAGCTCTTCCAGACGTCTGGCGTAGGTTTTCAGGATCTCCAGGGTACTTGCGTCCTGATCGTAGACCGAATACCAGCCTTGGTACTCATGTGGGGGATCGCCGATGAAGTCGTCTCCTTTTTGCCAGATGGCTTTGGGGTTTCTTGGCCGTCCTTGTCCGCCCCAGGCCCAAAAATTACAGCCAGCCAGGGCCTTGCCTTTGCGACTCCAATTCAGGACTTCCTCAAACATATCCTGGTAATATCGGTCTCGCCAGTTGACCGAGGCCGCAGGATCATGGTCATCCTGATCTCTCGCGATGCCAAATTCTTCCAGCACCACTGGCATCCCCATCGCTTCGGCCTGTCGGAGGTGTCTTTTGAGATATTTCTTGGCTTTTTTCAAGCCTGCTTCGTAGGTCTCCTCTGGTCGAAGGGGATCATACCACCCCCAATTTTGAATCCAAATGTGCAAGGTCGCATAGTCGATGCCAGGAATCCGGTGGTCTTTTTTGAAATGCGTGCCCGCCAATCTGCTTGGGGTCCAGCCTTCGGAACCGATGGTGAGGAGATGGTTGGGGTCCACCTGTTTGATCAATTGAGCACTGCGGGCAATCCAAGCTCGATAGGCCCGCGGATTCTGGATGCCACGCGGTTCATTGGCGAGTTCCCAGGCCATGATGGTCGGATCTTCTCGATAGGGGATGCCGGTGAGGGAATTGATGCGGGTGAGTAAGGCCCGGATCATGGCTTCGTATGCCTGCATGGCTCCTTCATTTCGGAAAAAACTGGCCGCGTATAGTTGATACCGTGCCCAGTCTCCTCCTTCTGCTGGTGGTGGATAAGGAATGGCTTTTCTACTTTCCCATTTTACATACTGAGCCATTCCCCCAGACCAGGGCCAAAAATTGTTGAGACATACGACCGCCAACATCTCTCGTTTGGCCATTTCAGCCAGCAGAAAGTCTAGCCCTTCCCATTGATTGGAATCCCATTTCCCTGGTTCTGCCTGGAGGGTAGGAAGGAGTTGCCAAGGCTGATCTTCTGTCCCCTCACTCGCCCCCATGATGCGGAGATTGGTGACCCCTAATTCGGCAAGTTGATCCAGCTCCTGAATCAAACGCTTGCGGTCGCCTGCCTCTCCTGTACTCCCGAGGTTCATGCCATACCAGAAATTGGTCCCCAAAAAATAATACGGTTTCCCAGCCCGGATCAATTGACTGCCCTGGACGTGGACAAAGGCGGTTTTTTGCCCTGATGCAGTTGAACTCATTCCCAAGAATAGGAAGAAGAGAATGGAAAAGTGGAAAATTTCCATATTTAAAAATCTCTATGGTTGAGGAATTTGGGAAGAGTCGATAAGGTTTTGAAAAATGTCCTTATATTGAGTAAAGCCAAACAAAGGCGGTACAATCGTTTTCGGTGACAGATTTCCCAAGATTACAAGTACCTTCCTATTATTCAAGGGCCAAATTACTAAGACTACCGGAAGCAGCTTCCGATTTCCTTTCTCTGTTATTCAAATTAACTATTACTACTATGGGCAAGACCACACAATTACGAACGTGGATCATTCTCTCGGTAGGGTTACTGAGTACCTTAGGGCTGTTCGCACAAGAATTTGCGATGGCAACTCCTGAGGCAACTCCTGCCAATCCTACTCCCGTCCTACGAGCCGATGAGGTAAAAGCAACCATCACCGGTACTGTAACCAACTCCGAAGGGGAACCCCTTGAGGGAGTTACTGTTTTGGTAAAAGGAACCACCACTGGCGCCTTGACCGATTCCAAGGGGCAGTTCTCGCTTAACGCTCCTGACAATGCAGAAGCATTGTTGTTTTCCTACTTTGGCTATGACCGCCAGGAAGTGGCCATCAATGGCCGTGGAAACATCAATGTCACCATGATAGCCAACATTTCATCTCTGGATGAAGTCGTTGTGGTAGGCTATGGTACCCAGGAGCGCCGAGTCGTAACGGGCTCGATTTCTTCTATTGGTTCCGAAGCACTGGAAAAAATCCCTGTAGGCTCCGGTCTGGAAGCCATGCAGGGTCAAGTAGCTGGGGTAGATGTGGTCCCGCAAGGGGGACGTCCTGGACAGGCCGCTACGGTACAAATTCGGGGTCGTCGTTCGATTTCTGCCTCCAACGATCCTCTGATCGTAATTGACGGAATTCCGATGACCACTGGGGGAACCGGAAGTATGTTTGACATCAACCCTCAGGACATCGAGTCTATGGAGGTGTTGAAAGATGCAGCTTCTACCTCTATCTATGGTTCTCGGGGTGCCAACGGGGTCATTTTGATCACGACCAAGCGGGGAAAACAAGGCAAAACTTCTTTTTCTTATGATGGCTACGTCGGCCAAACCGCTCCTTTGAATACAGTGGACATGATGAACGGGGAAGAATTCGCCGCCATGAAGCGGGAGTCCCGTCGTCGCGACATCGTAGGAGGTACCAACGATGCCCTCTGGAATGGACAAATTCCTAGTGATGATCTGGTATTTGACGATGCTGTTGAGCAAAAATCGTTGAGTATCGACCCTATTCGGGATACTGATTATCAGGATCTCATCCTCGGTACTGGTACTCAGCAAAACCACCAGCTATCTGTCCGTGGTGGAAACGCCAAAACCTTATTCAACGTATCCCTCGGGCTATTTGACGAAACTGGCGTGATTAGCAACCAGGACTTCCGCCGGATTTCTACGCGGGTGAACATTGACCACAACGTCAACAATCGCTTCAAGATTGGTACCTCTACCATGATTTCTCGTTCTGTGCAGAACTGGGGCTCCGATGCCACTTTGGGAGAAGCCATCGCCAATAACCCTTTGGGCATTCCTTATGAGGATGAAGCCTATAATGAGAACTGGGAGCTAGTCAATCCTGATCCCAACTTGCTGCTCTTCCTGCCTACCAATGATGGGATCCGGACCAACCCCTTGAGCGAATTGGTCGAAGGTGCCTACATAGATGAGCGGGTATTCAATCGGATTTTCCCTTCTCTCTATGCAGAACTGGAATTGGCAGACGGTCTGACCTTCCGCTCTAATGTAGGTACGGATATTCGTTTCCGTAGACAAGGAATTTTCCGTGGTAGTCAGACCAACTCCAACCGGGGCGGTCCAGCGAGTGCGCAGTTTGAGAACAACCAAGACCTTGGCTACACCTGGGAAAACATCCTGAACTACAGCAAAACCTTCGGAGATATTCACTCCTTGAACATCAATGCCCTACAGTCGATTCAGGCGAATACCACCGAACGACACGAAAGCAACGTTTCTAACTTGCCAT
>JBCCCJ010000050.1:0-11015 GCA_039033615.1 Bacteroidota bacterium | reverse complement strand
CTGCTTCTGAATAATCTTTCTTTTTCCGTACTCAAACCATTCTCACATCTTTAACAACTCAGGTATGAATGAATTCATAATGATTTTTCGACACGTTCCCAATCCTTCTTATGAGCCTTCTCCCCAAGATTTGGAAGCAGAGATCAAGAAATGGCAAGATTGGATCGGCGGGATTGCCGCGCAGGGAAAATTTGTGGGGACCAATCAATTGGCCCACGAAGGCAAAACAGTAGCCCCGGATGGGATGATCACCGACGGACCTTATGCGGAAGTGAAGGAAATTGTGGGGGGGTATGTATTTGTCAAAGCAGCCTCTCTGGAAGAAGCCATCGCCATGACCGAAGGCTGCCCGATGTTTGATCACGGTGGCACCGTAGAAGTGCGCAAGATCATGCCTGCGGAGTTTTAAGTGATACTCATTGAGCCATAGGCCGCTGTTTGGTACATGCGAGCAAGCAGCGCCTATGGCCACTCACCTACAAACCTTAGAAAAATGAACCATATTTTCCAGCCAGAAACCATAGAAGCATTCAAAGTCAGAATCGCCAATCTCTCAGAAGAGTCAACCGCTCAATGGGGAAAAATGAATGTGTATCAGATGCTGAAACACTGCACCGAAAACGATAAGATGATGACAGGTGAGCGGCAGTTCAAGCGATTGTTTATTGGGAGAATTTTTGGAAAAATGTCTTTGCGATCCAGTACCAAAGACGACAAACCCCTCGACCACAATTCCCCCACCCATCCCGATCTGATCATCAAAGAACAAGGAGATGTGGCCGCCCAAAAGCAGGAGTGGATGCGGGTGCTAGACGGATATCATTCCAAACCAGCTGCGACATTTGAGGGGTTTACCCATCCCTTTTTTGGTAAGATGACTCCAGAGCAAATCAGTATTTGGGCCTACAAACACATTGACCATCACTTGCGTCAATTTGGAGAGTAACGTACGGGTAAAATCAAGTTGCATGGAATCGAGCCTCACTCAGCTTTTTTTGAGAAGAATCCAGCAAGTTGGTCGCTGTCCTCTGTAACATTATTGGATTGAAAAATATCCCAATAGCAGAGGCCATTGTGAGCGATACCTTTATCACTGCTGTTGAGACTTAGGAAAGAGCAGTGTCCCAACTGGAGGCCGCTTTGCAATTGACCAAAAGCGAAAGTTATTGATTTGACGTTCCTTACCTGTCCAATCTTTTTTACCTTCTCCATGTAAGCCCTTGCTGATCAACGTCTGACTGAAAAGGGATGCATCACATGGAGAAGGAACCCGCTCAACAACAATCCCCCTACACTTCTCAATCTATTGGAGAAGAGACCGCCCAATCTCATGGGCTGGTCGGGGCGAGTATGCCTCCTCCTCCTTTGCAATTGGTGGCGAATACCATTCAGCGGGAGGAGGAAGCCGAGCAAAGCCAGACTCCCGAACGGGAAGAGGCGCCCGCTTTTGAAGCCATTACCGGAACGACCACCACGGAGAATTCTTTTGGGAATTTTGGGGCAGACATCGCTCGCTTGTGGCGGCGGGAGCAGCTCAGTTTCTCTGATGCCGCCAGAGCCGTCGCAGATCGCGATCCGCGAAGAGGAAGGCCCGATGCCACCCAAAGCCCTGAAACCGAGCAACAAAGCAGCTTCTCCCCCCGCTGGGCGCTGGTGCTGGTCGCCTGGGATTACCAACGTTGGGGAGATGTGCCGCAAATCCGGCGATACCTGCGACGAGGTAGCCCGTTCCAAACGGCGGTCTCAGAGGAATACTCGATCGTGCGAAATGTGGAGAATCCTTCTGCAGCGGGGATAGAGGCACAAATTCGTCAGGCCATCACGGATATGGAGCCTCACTTGCAATCCAGTCAGACAGCAGAGCTAATGGTGTACTATACTGGGCATGGCGGCAGTGCTGGCATTAGTGGGGTAGACGAAAATTCAGTTCCGCCAGAGACATTGCAGACGCTTGCCCGAGAAGCAGGCCAGCAAGGTATCCACATCACCTACATCTTCGACTCCTGCAACATTGGGGAGATCGTCAGCTTTGCGCAGGAAGACGCCATCGGGGATTTGCGAGAGCAAGTGAATCAGGCACCAGCAGATCGCAGAACAAGACTAAGTACCCGCCTGGATCAGATCGAAACCCTCCGCCAAAGCACCCACCGAGCCAGTGAATTGATTGGTGGCTTGTATGACCTCCGCCGTCAACTGCGGACCGAAAATGGGCAAGCAGCAGCGAAATCCATCGCCGAAGATTTGGATGGGGTTTTGTCTCAATTGGGAGATCAGGTGGCTCCTTTTCAACAAAATCCCGCTCCGCTACATGAGGATAACGAGGCGTTGAGAGATTTTCAATTCATGTTGCTAGAGCCCATGATCACCTCCATCCTGATCCAGGAAAAGCGAGTAACCCGAAGCAGGATCAATCTTCTCCGTCGCCAGATGGCGCCTCGCTTGGACTTCCTCAATGATTTGATTCGGGAAGCCATGGGGCAGATCCAGCAGGAATTACAGGCTCCCGTCAATGGGACTTCCTCACCAGCTACCGCTGAAAGTAGCCAAAGCTGATCCCCAAATCGAGGCACTCATGGATTGGCTGTCCATTTGCTCCCCTTTGCCCACGAACAAAACTTGGGGTATCAAGGCTTTTGATGTACCTTTGTACTCCTCAAGTTTCACCGTTGATAAGCGCTATTATGGTATTTGATCTTGACATGATTAAGCAGACCTACGCGCAGCTTCCCGGCAAGATTGAAGCTGCTCGTGCTGCTCTGGGGCATCCCCTCACCCTCACGGAAAAAATCCTCTATTCTCACTTACATCCAGATACTCCCTTGCGGTCCTTTACCCGAGGAGGAGATTACGTGGATTTTGCTCCAGACCGGGTCGCCATGCAAGATGCGACTGCCCAGATGGCTTTGCTTCAGTTCATGATGGCTGGCAAAGCCAAGGTCGCAGTACCTTCTACGGTTCACTGTGATCACCTCATTCAAGCCAAAGTAGGAGCGGAAGCGGATTTGAATACCGCCATCGACGTCAACAAAGAAGTCTATGATTTCTTGGCTGCGGTTTCTAACAAATATGGCCTTGGTTTCTGGAAGCCAGGTGCGGGAATCATTCACCAGGTAGTATTGGAAAACTATGCGTTTCCTGGCGGGATGATGATTGGCACGGATTCTCACACCCCCAATGCGGGTGGATTGGGCATGGTTGCCATCGGAGTAGGAGGCGCAGATGCGGTGGATGTCATGGCTGCCATGCCTTGGGAGCTGAAGATGCCCAAACTGATCGGGGTTAAGTTGACTGGAACCCTCAGCAAATGGTCTTCTCCCAAAGATGTAATTCTGAAAGTGGCCGGGATTCTGACGGTAAAAGGAGGAACCGGAGCCATTGTTGAATATTTTGGTCCTGGTGCGCAAGCCATGTCTGCTACTGGCAAAGGCACCATCTGTAACATGGGCGCGGAGATCGGCGCGACCACTTCGACCTTTGGATACGACGAGTCAGTAGCTCGCTACCTGCGCGCAACTGGCCGTGCTGAAGTAGCGGAGCTGGCGAATCAAGTGGCCGAGCATCTCACCGGTGATCCCGAAGCCTACGCGAATCCTGAAAAATATTTTGATCGGGTCATCGAAATTGACCTCAATGAGTTGGAGCCCCATATCAACGGGCCGTACTCTCCTGACCGTGCCTGGCCGTTGTCTGAATTTGCAGAGGCAGTGAAGCGAGAAGGCTTCCCGCAGGAATTGGAAGTAGGACTGATCGGTTCTTGTACCAACTCTTCCTACGAAGATTTGGATCGTGCGGCTTCTGTCGCTCGCCAAGCCAAGACCAAGAAGCTCAAAGCTCGTTCTGAATTTACGGTAACGCCGGGTTCGGAGCAGGTACGCTATACCGTAGAACGGGATGGCTTGCTGGATGCTTTTGAAGAAATCGGCGGTGTCGTCTTGGCTAACGCTTGTGGTCCTTGTATCGGACAGTGGGCTCGCCACATGGATGATCCCGATCGCAAAAACTCCATCATCACTTCCTTCAACCGGAATTTTGCCAAGCGGAATGATGGAAACCCCAATACCCACTCCTTTGTCGCTTCCCCTGAACTGGTAACCGCTTTTGCCATTGCTGGAGATTTGACCTTCAATCCGCTCACGGATACCCTGGTCAACGAAGAAGGACAAGAAGTAACGCTAGATCCTCCTGTGGGAGACGAACTGCCGGAGAAAGGATTCGACGTCAAGGATGCTGGTTTCATCGCCCCGCTGGAAGATGGCTCTGGCGTAACCATAGACGTCGCTGAAGACTCCAGCCGTCTGGAGCTATTGACTCCTTTTCAGCCATGGGATGGAAAGGACTTGACAGGTTTGACCCTCTTCATCAAGGCTTATGGCAAGTGTACCACCGACCACATTTCTATGGCTGGTCCCTGGTTGCGCTATCGAGGACACCTGGACAACATTTCCAATAACCTGATGCTCGGAGCCATCAATGCTTTCACCAAGAAGGCAAACTCCAAGAACCAGCTGACGGGAGAATATGATGAAAACCCCAAGGTAGTTCGCGCCTACAAGAATGCTGGGGTACAAACCGTGATCATCGGTGACGAAAACTACGGGGAAGGTTCTTCTCGTGAGCACGCGGCCATGGAGCCTCGGCACATGGGGGTACGGGCGGTGATTGTGAAGTCTTTTGCCCGGATTCACGAAACCAACTTGAAGAAGCAAGGGATGCTAGGCTTGACCTTCGCCAACCCTGCTGATTATGATAAGATCCAGGAAGATGATACCTTTGATCTCCTGATCAGTGATTTCGCACCAGGTAAGCAAATCAAAGTCGTCGTCCATCACAGGGATGGCAGCAGCGATGAGTTCATGACCAACCACACCTACAACCAAGCGCAAATCGAATGGTTTAAGGAAGGCTCAGCGCTGAACTTGATTCGCAAGCAAGAAGCAAGCTAATTTTCTTTCACATACACAAACTGAGAGGAGCTCCATCGGGGCTCCTTTTTTATTGTGCCAGCTCAGCTGTCGATGATGGAGGTTGTTGAAGAAGGCAGGCCTTATATGCCTTTCCGTTTGAGGCGGGGTACCAATAACCAGCGCAAGTGGAGGTTCATCGCATTCACCTGATCCCACTGAAAGCTCTCAATTTCAAAGCAAGCCATGCCGCAGGTAGGCATTTCGAATCGGGCCTGGGAATACAAGAGGGTTCGAACGGTATCTTCGAAGGTCGGATTATGCCCAAAGATCATCACGCTTCTCGCTCGGGGAGGCAGGTCTTTGATCAATTGAATGAGGCTGGCGACTCCTTCATAATAGATGCTGCGTTCTTCTTGAATCGGTCGCGCAAATCCCAGCTCTGCAGCAAAGATATCGGCGGTCGTTCTGGCGCGTTTGGCGGGAGAAGAGAGAATCAGATCTGGCTCAAAGTCCTGCTCGGCCAACAATTTGGCTAGATAAGTCGCATCGTTGATCCCGCGATTTTTGAGAGGCCGTTGAATGTCCGGCACCCCTTCGGGCCAGTCAGACTTGGCGTGACGACACAAGACGAGGGTTTTCATTTGGGGAGAATTGGAGTGATGGTTGCAAGAAATGAGTTTCTCCTTCCATTGGCAAATTCAAGAACTGGGAAACTGGTGAATTAGGGAATTAGGAACTAACAAACCAATGAACCAATTCACTAACAAACCAATCAACCAATCAACCAATCAACCAATCAACCAATCAACCAATCCATAAAAAAACGGGTCTGCCACTAAGCAGACCCGTACGAAGGTTAGATGTATGTAGTTCGTGTGTATAGGATCTATTCGATGACCGTTTTGAAGGCCTTGTTCATCTGCTCGGTATCTCCCATGGCTTCTACCTGAACCATGTATAGGCCAGGAACCAATTCTCTTACGTCTACACTTTGCTGATGACGGCCTGCGTTCAGGGCAAATTGCTGCTGCCCTACCAGGCGACCATCCAGGCTATACACCCGAATTTGTACGCTGGCTTTTTCCGTCAGGTCGAATTCAACCTGAGCAAAGTCGCTAGCGGGGTTAGGATATAGGCGGATGTCAGCTTCTTCGATGATGATTTCTTCGGCCTCATTGCTGTTACGGCCCGGAGCGATGGAATTACTGCTCCAGAATCCACGGCCATGGGTAGCCAGGAAGATGGTTTGGTCTTCGTCAATGATGATGCCATCGCGGACCACGGTTTTGGTTTCTCCATCCTCAACGATCTGACGAGTCAATCCACTGCGATTGACGGTAGCAGAATATTTTCGGACAAAGATGTCATACACGGGAACCTGACCAAAGGTCTCTGGAAATTCAGCGGTCCAAGAAGGCTCGGTGTAAATCGGCCAGCTATATGGCGCTGGAACGTCTCCTTTGATGAAGTCATCTACTTCGATGTCTCTCACGCTGAAGAGTCCTTTCTGTCCCCCCAATAGCAACACACTTTTGCCATCTTCGATCACATACTCCGCGGAATGAATCACTTGGGTGTGGACATTGGTACCAAGATCACTCAGGCTACCGAATCCAGGATTGTCATCACGCGCACTGTCGGTCGCCCAAACAAAAGAAGGAACAATCCCCACATTGCCACCAAATCCGCCAAACACCACGATCAGACGATCTGGGTTTTGAGGATCTATCGCCAGATCGGTGATGGCTCTGCCGGCCATGTTCAGGTCGATGAAGCTGACAAATGGCTGATTTAATTGAAATACATTATCAACGGCGCTGAAATTCTCCAGATCATTGGGGTTTTCGATTCGCCAGATGTTGCCAAAGTTAGAACCTACGTACACTGTATGATTCTCGTCTCCGGAAACCGTGATCGCGGTCAGGAATTCATTCCGTCCGTCTACCAGCTCGTTGGTCAATCGGTTCCATTTTACCTGGAGTGCGTCCCCAAATGCCTGATTGACAACCCAGACATAATTTTTGGAGCAGAAGTAAATCCAGCTCCCTCCTTCAGTACGCGCTTCTTCGAGGGTCAAATCCTCATTGTTGAGCATGTCTTCGGTTACCAACTCATCCAAGATCCAGGCAGCTTGCGCAACGGTAGGATTGTTGTTCAGGTTTCCACCAGAACTCCGATCATCTACCCGGTCGATCAGGGTATCAATGGTCGCAGGAATTTCCAATCCTTCCACCTGAGGAATGACAGATACGCCGTAGAATTGATCAAAGGCTTCTCCAAAATTCAGGGAGCGAACGATTCCGAAGTCAGATCCCTGACTTACCAGCACGCCAGGATACAGAATGGAAGAGACCACGTCCCCGTAGTTGCTACGAGTAGAGATTCGTCCGAAGCGTTGGCTTGCCGCCGATTCAGAGGTGAAGTTGCGGTTGTAGAGAACGCCATGTTCCCCGGTATTTCCCCAAACAGACTCATAGTTTTCCACTTCCTCTCCATTGATCTGGAATTTGAAGGAATTGACAGAGTAGGTATTGGTGGATTCGTACCCGGTATTGACCAAATTGAAACTTTCGCCCCGATCTTCAGAAACGACTACCCCCTGAGAAGTTCCGATGAAGAACTTATTGGCGTTGTTCGGATCGAACAAAACGGTGTACTGATTGCGGGGGATGTAATCATTTCGGGTTGGATTGAAGTGCTGAGCGGTTTGGGTCCACCCTTGTCCTTTGAGGAAGGTGTACCAGTTGGAACCAGCCAGAATCAGTTCATCTTCATTGTCTGGGAAAACGCTCATCAGGAAAGCATCCCGTCCGTTGTTACCAAGGGGCGAGAAACCAGGACCACCACGGGGTGCGTAGGTGCTGTAATCCCAGCTAGAGCCATTGTACTCGGCACGAATCACATTGTTGACCTCCAAACTCGCTTGGGTTCCGGCAATGTAAACGATGTTGTCATTGCTAGGAGCGACTGCGAAAGTAGCTCCTTCAAAGCCGAATTGAATGTTTCCGTCCTGAATCAACGGATCGTCCAGGCTTCGTACGTTGGAGAAGCTCTGGCCATTGTTCCGAGAAATGAGGAGGGAATCAACCCCAGAAGTTAAGTTGTCTTGTTGAACAACGGCGAAAACGGTGTTGCCTGCTGCAACTGCGATATCGACGATGAAGTTGTCCTGAAAGAATGGGGTTCCACCAGCTTTCTGAACCGTTTCAAAGTCATTATCCGTGTAGTACAAGCCTTCGCGGGTACCAACAAAAACGCGAGAACCGTTTGCGGCGAGCGACTGGATGCTGACGAAAGGCCCTTGGTAGTTAGTCGTTGGGAAATCATTCACGGTGGCATTGTCATTGGACCATACGCCTCCTTTCAGGACCCATACTCCGCCACCAGGAAGGCCGTCCAGGTTTCCGGTAAAGCCAGCGGGAGTTTCGCGAAAATCATAGGTGTTAGCATCGATTTTCAAAACGCCTCTGGCATAAGGCTTGGCAAATTCAGTAGCGCCGGTAGCAACATAAACGGTGCTTCCAACGACCAAAATATCGGTGATGTTGGGATCTCCTCCGGCTGCGTCGTAGGCTTCAACCCGGGTCCATGACTTTCCATCATCGGCAGAGGACCAGAGCCCTCCCCCTTGGGAACCTGCTAACAAATTGCCTTGGCTATCATAGACCAACGCACGGGTAACGCTACCCCAATTGTCAGGGCCCAAATTGGTCCAGCTGTACTGGGCTTGTACGGACCCAAAAAGGCCCAACATGAGGAGTCCTACAAAAACTTTGTAAATATTTTTGCTCATACGAACTACAATTGTAAGTGGTCTGGTAAAGTAAGTATTTTCGACCTAACAAAACAAAATTTCTAGGCTCAGAGATCTGACCTAACATCTCGAAAATACCAATTGTAGGCTTGGTGCCTAAGATCAAATCTGTTGACCAGTTACACAGAAAATGCCCTTATCCCTGCACAGTAGCTACGCCTAGGTGGCGCTCAGAGTGATAGCTAGAACGTACCAGGGGGCCACTTTCGACATAATCAAATCCCATTTCCAGGCCTATTTCGCGATAATGGGCAAATAAGTCTGGATGGATGAATTCATGCACTGGCAGGTGCATTTTGGTCGGTTGGAGGTATTGGCCGATGGTCAGAACGTCGCAATCGTGATTGACGAGGTCCTGCATCAATTCATATACTTCTTCTATCGTTTCTCCCAACCCGACCATGAAACCAGATTTTGTCCGTACCCCTTCTGCTTTGGTCCGCTTGATTTGTTCCAAGCTGCGATCATAGCGAGCTTGTGGACGCACCCGACGGTAGAGCCTTTTGATGGTTTCCATGTTGTGAGAAATCACATCAGGGGCTTCATCGGTCATGAGTTTCAGCATATCCCAGCGAGACTTGACGTCTGGAATGAGGGTTTCCATCGTCACGTCGGGCGCCTGACGGCGAATCTGGCGAACGGTCTCTGCCCAGATGTTCATGCCGCTGTCTTTTTGTTCATCCCGGTTGACGGAGGTAATGACGGCGTGTTTGATCCCCATTTTTTTGACGGCACTTGCTACCCGATACGGCTCCATCGTATCCAGGGTGTCCGGACGCCCGGTTGCGACTGCACAGAAGGAGCAGGAGCGGGTGCAAGTATTCCCCAGGATCATAAAAGTCGCCGTACCAGCGCCCCAGCATTCTCCCATATTGGGGCAGCGAGCACTCTCACATACCGTGTGCAATTTATGCTGATCAATCAGCGATCGAACGTTGGTGTAGGTTTCCCCATATGGCAATTTCACTCGCAACCAGGAGGGACGTGGGCCATTTCCAGGGAGGTTTTTGGCAGTCAACTCGGCTATCAATTGCTTATCCATACTTCTACCTTATCAAAAGTGATATCCAGAAAACGATTGGCCAACGGCTTTGTTCCGAATTGGCGGATTCATTTCCATGTACAAAGATAGGCAAGCCCCTGCTCTAATTCCAACGCCTGCCAAATACAAAACCAAGGGAGGCGGTGAAGAACCACCGTTTGGCCTGAATTTCTTCTGGACGGGCCATCAGTCGAATGGGTTGGGCATATCCTTCCACCGCCATACCGAGGAGAATTCCGGAAAGGGCCTGGTCTTTTCGAGCCAAGTCTATCAATACATTTCCCTGAACGGCGCCGCCCAATACTACGCTGGGCTGAAAAGGAGTGGACAAGGCATTGGCTCGTCCCACAATCCGGGCGTAGGTATGCACGAGCGGATCATAGGCTTCGATTTGTCGGTTGTTTTCTGCGGTAGGAGAATTGGGGGCAAAGACTTCTACGTAATAAGGGGTCAACACCCCAAAGGCGGGACCTGCTCGTAGGCTTCCCCAAATCCCAATGGAGTTCAAAGAAGCCTGAGGAACCAATCGCTTTTGCCAACCAAATGCAGGTTGAACCGAAAAGAGATGATGGGTCTTGCCAAAAATGTAGCGGCTGCCAGAATCCCCAAAATAGGAGTCGGCCAAAGTTTCATGGGGGTCTTTAAGGACATGGACATCTAAGGTGAAGAGGCGCTGCGATGCCAGCGGGCCTTTCATCCACCAGATAGTTGCTCCCATCCCTTGGGTACTTTGGTACCAGCCAAGGACCATTCCAGACCTCATGTCTTTTGGGGCAGGTGTTTCTTGAGCCCAGAGTGAACCGGATACCAACATCCATCCCATGTATAGGAGTAGATGGCGCACACGGCCTGGGAAAGGGGGAACCACGAAAGAGATGCCTGCCATGGTATGAGGAGAAAATTCGGATGCTTCTTGCAGCTAGAAAGGTACAAAGAAGCTGCTCCAATCTTCAAGGAGAGTAACGGTTTTTATTTCACCACCTCAGCCTTATGCTTTTCCAACACTTCCTTGATGCGCTGCTCGGCCTCTTCCATGCTGGCGATGATCCGACCTCCTGCCGCATAAAAATGCCCGCCGCCACCGAATTCCTTAGCCAATTCTGCTGCGGAGACCTCATTTCGACTGCGGAAGCTGAACTTCACCATATTGTCCTGTGGCGTCATGAGGATGCCAACATTTATCCCCTTGATGCCCAACGCATATTGAACCAAGCCTTCGGTATCGCCAGCTTTGATGTTGAATTCCCGAAAGGCT
>JBCCCJ010000049.1:0-11237 GCA_039033615.1 Bacteroidota bacterium | reverse complement strand
CAAATAGTTGCCGCATTTTTGCGTATCTATGTTTGCTCAGGAGTTGATTTGGCGAGGCTGAGAGTTTTTCGTAAGATAGACCTATGAAGATGTTCAAATATTTCATCAGCAAAGAATTCTTCTTGACTTTGGGGGGCCTTGGGCTTGCCGGGGCTTTGCTATATATCGCGATTTTCTTCTGGATCCTTCCGGCCTACACCCGACACGGCGAAGGCCTACTGGTGCCAGATGTGAGTGAAATGACGGTAGAAGAAGCGGAAGAAGCCTTGAAGGATGCAGGTTTGCGTCCTACCAGAGCAGACTCCATCTTCCTGGAGCATTTGCCTCCTGGCGTGGTCATCAAGCAATATCCCGGACCCTTTTCCCGAGTGAAACCCAAGCGTTCCGTTGCCTTGACCATCAATAAAGCAGAACCACCGATGGTGCAACTGCCAGACATCATTGATATTTCGCTCTACTCCGCCAAAGCTCGTTTGGAGGCATGGCGTCTCTCGGTCGGGAAGGTGACCCTCACCCCAGACATCGCCAATGTGGTCATCAAAACCCATTTCGATGGACAGGAGATCAAATCAGGCCAGAAGGTGCCACAGGGAGCCAAAATAGACCTTTTTGTAGGAACGGGGCGAAACACCTTCAAGGTTCCCATTCCAGATTTGGTGGGCTATTCTTACGAAGATGCGCTTTCTCTCCTCCGTTCTTCCAACCTCTCCCTTGGCGGGGTGGTGTACAATGCCGACGGACCGGAAGAATCCATGGGACGGGTCTATGCCCAAAGTCCCCGGTCCAGTTTTGGAGATTCGCTCCGGGCAGGCTCAGCCATAGACATTTATGTGTACGGTGCAGAGCCCGAAACCAACGAAGGGATCATCGTCGAAGAAGTGGACGAAAACTAGCAAGAAGCTCCTGTGGGTGTACATCACATGTCACATATTTGCGGGGGATGTTGGCATAAATGGCAGTCGCTACGCGCCTGCTACCAAACTTCTCTCTTCGATTGGCTACCAAGATGCGCATCCCTCCGGGCTGCGATTGTCGAATGACAAGGACTTGTGGGGAGCGCCTGTGCTGAGCGCCTGTGCTGAGCGACAGTCGAAGTAGGCCGAACCAACTCTCAAAAAAACGAAGCGCATAGCGATTCGCAGCTTGGTAGAAACAGATGCTTTACGAAACAAGCAGGCGCATCGCGACTGCCATTTACTGGGATATGCTTGTTCTGGTGACATCTGACGTCCCCCCCTCCTGTTCTAGCGAACCGCAAGCCGAAAGAATTTCGTATCTTTCGATGAACAAGCTATTGAGTTGCAGATATGAAGCGTTTGCTGAGTAGAAAAGCCCTACTTTGGTTGCTGTTGATCCCCCTGGCCTTTTCGGTTGGTTTTCTGACTAAGGCCACCGATCAATACTTTGAGATTTCCAAGAACATGGAAATCTTCGGAGACCTCTACAAAGAAGTCAATCAGGTCTATGTCGATGAGACCAATCCCACCCAACTGATGCGCACCGGTCTTGATGCGATGTTGGGTTCATTGGACCCTTACACCAATTATTACAGTGAAAGTCAAATTGATCAGTCCCAATTGATCTTTTCGGGTCAGTACAGTGGGATTGGGGCAGAGGTGGGCCGCAGGAAAGATGCCTTCATCATCTTGGAATTGGTGGGGGCAGGCCCGGCGGATGAGGCCGGCATACGGGTCGGAGATGAGATCCTCAACATTGATGAGGTGCCAGTAAGTGGTTCTCGTTTGACCCTTGAAGAGGTCAACAACCTCCTGATGGGAGAAAAGGAGTCTGAAGTCCGGATTCGCATTCGGCGCTCAGATGGCGCCTTGCCGTTGACGGTACCTGTCAAGCGCCAAAGTGCAGAAGTCATCCAAGAAACCGTTTCCTATTCCGGCATGATCAATGACAGCATCGGCTATGTCCTGCTCGCGAACTTCACCGGAACCGCTGGTCAGGAGGTGAATGAGGCCATTCAAGGGCTCCAAAAAGAGCAGGAGTTGAAAGGCATGGTCCTGGACCTTCGGAGCAATCCGGGCGGTCGGTTGGACCAGGCAGTTGATGTCTCCAACTTATTCTTGCCTCAGGGAGAGTTGATTGTAGAAATGAAAGGTCGGGCCAAAGAGTCCAAGAACAAATTTTATACCCGCCGTCCTCCCCTGGCTCTCGAAATGCCGCTCGCCATTCTCCTCAACGGTCGTTCTGCTTCCGCTTCAGAGATCGTCGCAGGTTCGATCCAGGACCTCGACCGAGGGGTGATCGTCGGTCAGCGCAGCTTTGGCAAGGGATTGGTGCAGAATGTTCGCCCCTTGAACACCAAGGACAGCCAGGCTCAGATGAAAGTCACCCTAGCCAAGTACTACACCCCCAGCGGCCGTTGCATTCAAGCCATCGACTACGCTCATCGCAACGCGGACGGGAGTGTCGGCAAAGTAGCAGATAGCCTGATCCAGGAATTTCAAACCCGAAACGGCCGCAAAGTATATGACGGAGGCGGCGTTGATCCTGACTGGAAAGTAGATCGCCCAGAGCCCGCGGGCATTACCAGAGCCTTGATCAAGCAGAATCTCATTTTTGATTTTGCCAATCAATTTTCAGAAGAGAATGACAGCATTGCTTCTCCCCGGGAATATGAATTGGGTGCCTCTACCTGGACCGCCTTTCTGGATTTTGTGAAAGAGAAAGACTTCCAGTTTGAAACCCAGAGTGAACAGCAGTTGGCGCATTTTCAGAAAGTCTTGAAAAGAGAAGGTTATCAAGACGAATTGATGGAGGAAATCAAGGCGCTCCAGACCGACATTCAACAACAAAAATCTGCGGATGTAAGCACGTACCAAGCCGAAATTCAATACGAATTGCGCAAGGCCATTCTGCAGCGCTATTACTTCAAAGAAGGGGTTTGGGAAGCTTCATTTGTGTGGGATCCGGATATTCAAGCGGCAGTTGAGGTGTTGGCGGACCCCGATCAGTATCGTACGATTTTGGAAGGGTCTAACAAATAAGCTACGCTATTCCTTTCTGAACCAGAGAGTTCCGGTGTACAATCCTTTGCATTTGTGAAAGGTTTTTCTTAGTTTATAAAAAATCACCTAAACAATTACCGCTTATGGGACTCTCTACACTTCAAATCGTCATTACCACATCTATGGTGGGCATCGCAGTAGCGGGAATCATTTTCATCCTGCAAGATGCTAGAGCCCACAAACGCCGCATGAACGAATTTGCTCAGCGACGTACTCGTCGAACCACCAAAGAGCACGAACCTGCCTGAGGATGGTAGGCGAGACCTACCTTAGACCGCATATCAGTTTCGCAACATTTTTTGCCGGGAGAAAGCTCACTTTCTCCCGGTTTTTGTTTACCGCTTTCCTCGAATGCCATCGACCATTCGCCAAATGCCCAAGGGATTGTTTGCCTGTAATTCGGGTGGCAACTGAGTGTCTGGAAAGCCTTGATAACAAAAAGGCCGTGCAAATCGCTGAATCGCGAGCGTACCCACCGAAGTAGAACTGGCATGGGTCGTGGCCGGAAAAGGACCTCCGTGAACCATACTTGGGCAGACCTCCACTCCGGTAGGAAAAGCATTGAAAATCAATCTCCCGACCTTTTCCTGCAAGATGTGAATCAAGGCCTGATGTTCTGCGAGATCGGCTTCTGTCCCATGAATGGTAGCAGTCAAATGCCCCTGCAGGTTTCGGGCCGCATCCAAGAGAGCCTCCTGGGAGTCTGCGGCAACCAATATCGACGAAGGCCCGAATACTTCTTCCCCCAAATGAGGCTGCTCCTTCAGTTGTTGGGTATTGGTGTGCCATACTTGTGGCAGGACTTGCAGTTCAGCGCCGTTCGATTGCTTTCCTAGCAGCTCGACCGATTCGGTTGAGGCCAGAGTCTCCGTCCCCTGTTCAAAAGCCTGGCGAATCCCAGGGGTCAACATGGTTCCAGCCCCTTGCTCCTGAATGGCTGCGGCCAACTCCTGGCTGAACTGATCCAAGCCCTGGCTTTTTGCCCCCAATACCAACCCTGGATTGGTACAAAACTGTCCGACCCCGAGGTTGATAGAGGCCGCCAAGCCCTGAGCAATGGAGGCAGCGCGTTCTGCTAGTGCCCCTGGCAAGACAAATACGGGATTGGTACTGCCCATCTCTGCATACACCGGAATCGGTTCTGGCCGTTGCATCACGGTATCGAAGATGGCTTTTCCTCCCCGAAAAGAGCCAGTGAAACCGACCGCTTTGAGCAGAGGATGCTTGACGAGAGTCTGCCCCACGGTGATACTTTTCCCTTGAATCAGAGAAAATACCCCGTCTGGCATACCTGTTTTTTCGGCCGCTAGCAGGATGGCTCGCCCCACGAGTTCACAAGTTCCAGGATGAGCAGGATGCCCTTTCGCGATCACTGGACAGCCAGCCGCTAGTGCAGAAGCCGTATCTCCCCCCGCTATTGAAAACGCCAAGGGAAAGTTGCTCGCTCCAAATACGGCTACTGGCCCCAGCGGGATCGACATGGACCGGATATCTGGTTTGGGGACAGGAGTACGGTCCGGTTGAGCGGTGTCAATTCTCGCTTCTACCCAGGAGCCTTCTCGGACCACTGATGCAAATAGCTTCAACTGGTTGACGGTTCGGCCCCGCTCTCCCATCAGGCGTCCTAGCGGGAGCGCCGTTTCATGATGGCAGCGGTCGATCAATGGGTCTCCCAAAGCCATGATTTCTGCGGCGATTTGATCGAGGAAATCTGCTCTCTTCGAAGCCGGGCGCCTCCGGTATTCCCCGAATGCCTGAGTCCCCAATTCAACCGCCTGGGAAATCTCCTCTGCTGTAGCTTCATAAAAAGCGGTTGCGAGCAATTGATGATCTGAAGCCTGAACTGCCTGGAAGGTAGTACTGCCCTTGGAAGAAGCTTGCTTGCCAATCAACTGTTGGCCGTGTAAGGAAAGATTCATGAAGAGACGGTGTTGAATAAAGTGCCGATGGGGGGAATGGAAATAGAGATTTCGTCCCCCACTTGTAAGGTAAAGTCAGCATCCGGGACAATGCCCGTGCCGGTCATGAGGTAGCAGCCATGAGGAAAGCTCAATTCCCGAAACAAGTAGCCCGCCAAATCTTCGAGGCTTCGCTTCAACTGGGTCAGTTCAATTTGTTCCTGAAACAGGCGCTTCCCGGCTCGGCTGATGTGCAATTCGATGGTGGTCTTGGGGGAAATAGGAGCATCAGGCACCCATAAGCAAGGCCCTAAGGCAGCACTGCCCTCATAGGTCTTGGCCTGAGGGAGGTACAAAGGATTCTCGCCCTCTATGCTGCGAGAGCTCATGTCATTCCCGATGGTGTAGCCGACAATCTCTCCCTTGCTATTTAGGAAAAGGGTCAGCTCGGGCTCGGGGACGTTCCAACTGCTGTCTTTGCGGATGCGCACACATCCTCCCGGTCCGATGACTCGGGCAGCGGTGGATTTGAAGAAGAGTTCAGGACGATCCGCATCATAGACCAGGTCATAGAAATCAGCTCCGTGATCGGACTCCTCCATGCGAGCCTCTCGGCTTCGGAAGTAGGTAACACCAGAGGCCCATACTTCTTGTTGCCCAATCGGTGGCAGCACCCCCAATCTGACTGGGTCGCTGTATTCTGATGGAATGGAAACTTCTGCCAAATGGGTCAGATGTTCATACAAATCAGAACGATTGACGAGTTCATCCCAGTTCTGGTCCTGGAGGAGAAAGGTATGGGTTTCGGTTTGCAAAAATGGTCCCCGCCGAGTTTGGTATACTTTCATGATTCTACCGCCGTTTCACTCGATTCAAAAGGGCCATCAAGCGGTTCCCACAATTCGATTTTATTCCCTTCCGGGTCTAGAATCCAGGCAAATTTGCCGTATGTAAAGGTTTCGATTCCTTCTACGACTTCCACGCCTTCTTCTTTCAAAAGCGGTAGGAGTGCCTCCAAATCAGCTACCCGATAGTTGAACATGAATTCCTTCTGACTAGGAGCAAAATACTTGGTATCTGCCGCAAATGGGCTCCAACTGGTATGACCGACCTGCTCTGGCTGATGAAAGGATCGCCAACGGAATAAGCCGCCATATTTGTCTGCGGGAATGCCCAAGTGGGTTTGATACCATTGCTTCATCTGATCAGGGTCCTGGCATTTGAAGAAAACGCCGCCTAATCCGGTTACTCTTTTCATACTCATTGGGTGTTGGAGGGAATTCAAAAATCCAGAGTAAGGTACAGAATTCCTGCTTTTTCTCTTCGGGCAAAGCTGAGCAGGGTGTGCCTCAGATAGCAGAAGAGGTTGGTATAGATGGCAGTCGCGATGCGCCTGCTAGAGCCCCTCTAGCTTCGATTTACTACCGACATGCGCATCCCTCTGGGCTGCGATTGCCGATGGACAAGGACTTGTGGGGAGCGCCTGTGCTGAGTACCTGTACTGAGCCCGTCGAAGTATGCCGAACCAACTCTCAAAAAAATGAAGCGCATAGCGATTCGCAGCTTGGTAGACACAGATGCCCCACAGAAATCCAGCAGGCGCAGCGCGACTGCCATTTTCCATCACTTCCCCAACACACCACTAGACAAAAGTCCAAATCATGACGAATAGCGCAGCTCTCACCACAACGGCGGGTTGGCCATCCCGATGAATCGGGAAGGTGTCGGGGCGGCAATGAGCGTTGCATGGGACTTCGGCGGTTTTTTGCCTCCTTTTTTGCCGTCAAAAAAGGAGGGCCGGTTGAGCTTGCGAAATCCCGCTTGCGGGACAGGCGACGTCATGGTTGAATGCCCCCAAAAAGGGAATTTTTGGAAAATGTCCAGTGGTGTGCTTCCCCAACGGACTTTGAGGGATCTGACCTACCTCCGCTGAGCAGGGCCAGTCAGGAGATCTCTTGCGATTGTTACCCGGACATGGCTGGGGAGACAGGCAGTTGTTTGATTCCTTTTCTCGTGGAAAAGCGCAGTTTGGGAGCCAACATGAAGAGGCCACAAAGACCTAATTGCAAGACCAGCATCCACCATCCCTTTTCTTGCCAGGAAAACCCTTCGATGGTCGCATAAGGCAGTTCGCTGATCCATAGGCAGACATCTACCAACATCATCAACAGGCGCTCACATAGCCATCCCAGCCATTCGTTGATCATCGGAATTCCCTGGAGCAGAACTAGAAGAAAGCCCACCAACACGCAAAGGAAGCTCAGAAATGCGGTACACAGATTCGCAAGCAAGAAGTAGGTCGGAAACTGGCCGAAATGAATCACCACCAAAGGCGTGGTAGCCACCGTGGCGGTCAGGGTAACTCCGATGGCCGCGTAGCATTTATTCAGAAAAGGGTACGGACTGCTGCACCAGGCTTCCAATTTGGGCAACAACGCCACAATTCCCCACACGGCGCAATAAGAAAGCTGAAATCCCAATTCGAAGAAAATTTGAGGATCATACAAGCATTGGCCTAGCGCAGACACCGCCAACACATTCAGCATCCGGAATCTTTGATGAAACAACCGGAAGAGTACGACCGTGCCGAACATGATTCCCGCCCTCACCACAGCGGGACTGGCTCCCGTGATCAGCACGTACCAGATCAATACTGCCAATACCACCACTTGACGAATTTTTCGTCCTTGCCGAAAGACATGAAGCGGAGAAAACAAATGACCAAGTACCAGTACGATAATCCCCAAATGCAAGCCTGAGATCGCTAAGAGATGGCTCAATCCTGCACGAGCAAAGGCCTCTCGGACTTCCGGGTCCAGGTGTGCTTTATTCCCCAGAAACATCCCTTGGGCAACCCCTGTGAGAACCGAATCACGCATCAAGTCAGCGACTCGCCCCGACAACCATTGCTGCCAATCCCAGGCAATGGCTTTGGCGTGCTGCTGATGCCCACGGACCTGGGTCTGCTTGACATAAGCCGCCAATTCGATCCCGTTGCGATGCAAATAGGTGAGGTAGTCTGGATATTTGGAGGAAAGGTCCCGGAGATTGGCCTCCACCAACAGGGTGTCAAATGATTGCATCTCGCTGCTGTCTTTGAGGGAAAAATAGGCCTGGACCTTCCCAGATTGAGCTTCCCAGCAATCATTGCCCTGCGCAATCGCAAAAATCTCCAACCAGGCCCGCCGTCCATACGCATTGGTTTTCACCTGCCCCCGAACCACCCCTGCCAATTGGACGCGTTCACAATTGAAGTGCTGGATGCTGCGACTTTCAGGTTGAGCTTGGTCCACCCAAGCGCGTCCCCCTCCGAGTCCGATGCCTAAGAGGAAAATCAGGCCCGCCATCCCTAGTTCATATCTGCGACTGACGAACCGATGGTCCCGATACACATACCAAGCGTAGAGCGGAATCCCGATCAAGGGAACCGACACCCAATGGGTCAGGTGGGATTCCAGGACAATTCCCAGGCAAAACGCCAGGGCAAATTTGAATAAGGGAGCGTGTTGGAGAGCTTTCATGCTCTCAAGGTGGCCTGCTTTCTTCTGGGAGAGAGGGAAAGAAAACGCCCAACTTAACTCATTGGTTTTCAGACACCTCCCCTAGGCTTCTGCTCGCGACTCCCCAAAACTAGGGAGCCACCTTCCCGGCTAGCAGGGAGTCGTTCTTCTCCTTCCCCGAAGATGTCAGGCAGTAGGAAGCAGACTGTCCAGGATATGCCTCAGTTCAGGTCAGGAAATTTTGCTCAAAAAGTAACGGAAAACGGTCTTCGTTACCGGGTAAAAATCCAAGTATCCTCATCGGACAGCCCTTCTTGATAGGCGTAATCCATGCCGGTGAAGTCTTTGAGTTGCTCCGGAGAGATCAAGCGTTCCCGGATGGCAAAGTTCACCATGGCCCCCCGGGCTTGCTTCGCGAAGAAGGAAATGGTCCGAAAGCTGCCATTCTTCTCCTCTTTGAATAAGGGGGTGATGATCCGGGCCTTGACTTCTTTTGCCCGCACAGATTTGAAATACTCGTTGGAGGCGAGGTTGATCAGCACTTCACTTCCTTGTTCTTCCATGACAGCATTGATGCCCTGGGTGATGGTATTTCCCCAAAATGCATAGAGATCCTTGCCCCGACTATTCTTCAGGCGAGTCCCCATCTCCAATCGGTAGGGCTGCATCAAATCCAGCGGTTTCAACAGACCGTACAAGCCGGAAAGGATGCGCAAATGCTCTTGGGCATAAGCAAATTCAGCTTCCCCGTACTGATCGAGTTCCAGGCTTTGGTACACATCACCGTTGAAGCTGAGGATGGCCTGTTTGGCATTCTCAGGCGTAAACGGCACCGAAAAGGTCTGATAGCGCTCGTAGTTCAGCTCGGACAATTGAGGGCTGATGTGCATCAGCTTTCCCAGCTCCTCGGCTTTCATGCCTGAGAGTTGCCCTACCAGGGTTTCAGCCTCGTTTAGCAACGCAGGTTCACTGTGATTCAGGGTATAGCGGGTTTCCTCGCTTAGGTCTAACTTCTTGGCAGGAGAAATGACAAACAACATGGAGATCAACTGATGATTGACGTACGATGGGAAATACAAATATATGAAACCTGCATAGGAGGGGAATGTTTGGGACGACTTTTTCCCCGATTCCTTCCCTCCATATAGAATTTCTTCTATCTTTCTCTATCACACTGATTCTTTGAACATTCATTTGATCCCACTACTGAAATGAAACAACGTAAAATCACCCTCTCCGAGCAGGAGATCCCCGACAAGTGGTACAACATCATCGCGGACATGCCCAACAAGCCGCTGCCGCCCCTGCATCCTGGTACCAGAGAGCCAATCGGCCCGGATGCACTTGCCCCGCTATTCCCGATGGAATTGATCAAGCAGGAAGTGACCTCCGAGAAGTGGGTGGACATCCCCGATGAAGTGCGGCATATTTATTCCATGTGGCGTCCTACCCCGCTCTACCGGGCCTATGTGTTGGAAAAAGCGCTGGACACCCCCGCCAAAATTTATTACAAATACGAGGGAGTCAGTCCTTCTGGTTCTCATAAGCCCAACACTGCGGTTCCACAGGCATATTACAACAAACAAGAAGGCATCAAGCGGATCACGACCGAGACCGGAGCCGGTCAATGGGGCAGTGCCCTCAGTTTTGCCTGTAATTATTTTGACCTGGAATGTGAGGTGTACATGGTGAAATTGTCCTATCACCACAAGCCCTACCGCAAGATCATGATGAACACCTGGGGCGCGAAGGTATTCCCTTCGCCCTCTGAGGCGACCGAAGCAGGCCGGAGAGTCTTGGCGAAAGATCCCAATACCACGGGTTCTCTGGGGATTGCCATCTCCGAGGCGGTAGAACGCGCCGCCAGCAATGAAGACACCAAATATGCCCTGGGAAGCGTCTTGAATCACGTCAAACTTCACCAGACCATCATCGGGCAGGAAGCCATCAAGCAAATGGAAAAAGCGGGAGACATGCCCGACATTGTGATTGCGCCTTTCGGTGGGGGGTCCAATTTTGCGGGGCTCTCATTTCCGTTTCTGCGCCTGAATTTAGAAGAAGGGAAACAGATTCGCTGCATCGCTAGTGAACCTACTTCCTGCCCCAAATTGACCAGAGGGGTTTTTCGTTACGATTTTGGAGATACGGTGGGCATGACGCCTCTGCTACCGATGTACACCTTGGGGCATAATTTCGTTCCCGCACCCATCCACGCTGGGGGCCTGCGGTATCATGGCGCTGGGGTCATTGTGAGTCAACTGCTCAAGGATCAATTGATCGAGGCGGTTTCCCACGACAACCTCGAAGTATTCGAAGCCGGGGTGATGTTCGCTCGGGCCGAAGGGATCATTCCAGCTCCAGAGGCGACCCACGGTATTGCTACCGCCATTCAGGAAGCGCAGCGCTGCAAGGAAGAAGGCAAGTCCGAGACCATCCTGTTTAACATGTGTGGCCATGGCAACTACGACATGAAGGCTTACGAGGACTATTTCGCAGGCAAGATTGTCCGCCACGAGATTACCTCGGAAGAAATTGCGGCGAGCTTGGCGGAATTGGATACCCCAACCATTCCATAGCCAACCCGCATCTTATTGTTTTCTTCTCACGGGCAGGGTCTTTCGTAGGCCTTGCCCCTCTCTTATTAAAAACCTTTTAGAAGAGGGGTATCCTACCCTATCGCATAGGATTATGTATGGCAACTCGTTGTTTGCCACGAATTCACGAATTTCGGTTCTTCTACCCTTTTAGTGGAAAAGAGGAGCCGGATTACGCCTCCCCCCCCACCACCACTGGGCATTTCTTGAATCCCTCCTGATTTT
>JBCCCJ010000048.1:0-11251 GCA_039033615.1 Bacteroidota bacterium | reverse complement strand
GGCCAGGTGGCAGAGACCTTACAGAAACTGCGCGATGCCCCGGAAACCGCCAAGCACAAAGCCAAATTCATCCTGGCGACGGATGGCAAGGACTTCCAGGCCGAGGACCTGAACAGCGGGGATACCCTCGCCTGTGCATATCCCGACTTCCACGAGCATTTTACCTTTTTCTTTGCCCTGGCAGGCATCAGCACGGTCAAGGAAATCCGAGAAAGCAGCTTTGACATCAAAGCCACGGGCCGCCTCAATAAGCTCTACCTCGAACTGCTCAAGACCAATCCGGACTGGGCGGTACCCGACCGCCGACAGGACATGAACCACTTCATGGCCCGGCTCATCTTCTGCTTCTTCGCCGAGGATACCCAGATTTTCCATACTGCCAACCTCTTCACCGATACGGTGCAGCAGATGAGCGCCGGAGACTTCACAATTACCCATAAGGTTATCGGAGAGATTTTTCGGGCGATGGATACGCAGCGCAAGGACCGCGAAGCCCAAGGCATTGCCAACTGGGCCAAGAAGAAGAATTTCCCTTACGTCAATGGGCAGCTTTTCTCCGGGGGCACTGACTGTCCCCGATTCAGCAAGATCGCCCGCGCCTACCTGCTGCACGTGGGCAACCTCAACTGGCAGCAGATCAACCCCGACATCTTCGGGTCCATGATACAGGCCGTGGCCGATGCCGATGAACGTGGTTCCCTGGGCATGCACTACACCTCGGTGCCCAACATCCTCAAAGTGCTCAATCCGCTTTTCCTGGACGAACTGCGGCAGCAACTGGTGGACGCTGATAACAATGCCCGCAAGCTGCTCAACCTCCGCAAGCGACTGGCTCACATCCGGGTCTTTGACCCCGCTTGTGGCTCGGGCAATTTCCTGGTGATCGCCTACAAACAACTGCGCGAGATTGAACAGCAGATCAACCTCCGCCGAGGGGAGGCAGACCGCGCCAGCGACATCCCCCTCACCAACTTCCGGGGGATAGAACTCAAAGGCTTCTCCGCCGAGATCGCCCGTCTGGCCCTCATCATCGCGGAGTACCAGTGCGACGTGCTCTACCGGGGTCAGCAAAAAGCCCTGGCGGAGTTCCTACCCCTGGGCGCGGAAAACTGGATCATCTGCGGCAATGCCCTGCGGCTGGACTGGTTATCGGTTTGTCCGCCTACGGGGACGGGCGTGAAGGTACAGCGGCAGGATGCAGACCTCTTCAGTCCCCCGGCGACCGAGACTGAGATCGCTTTTGAGAATGAAGGCGGGGAGACGTACATCTGTGGAAATCCGCCTTATTTGGGCTCAAAGAAAAAATCTAAGGAACAGTCAGAAGATATGGCACATGTTGGGCTGGCAAAGGCTCAGCTTTTGGATTACGTGTGTGCTTTTATTATTAGAGGCATAGACGTACTTAAAAATACCCCAAGTGGAATGGCATTAGTTTCCACAAGTTCTATTTGCCAAGGTGAGCAAGTCGCTTTATTATGGCCTAGAATTTTAGGAAATGCCTATATGAACTTTGCCTATCGACCATTTAAGTGGGCAAATTCAGCAGCAAATAATGCTGGTGTATGGTGTACAATAATTGGTTTAGAGTCGAAATTTCGGAAAAATAAGCGGCTCTTTGATGGAGATCAATTACAGCTTAGTGACAATATCTCACCTTATCTTGTTCCAGGGGATGATGTGATTTGTACCCCAAGAAGTGAACCTCTTTCGTTACTTCCACATATGAAAATGGGTAGCAATGCTGTCGATGGGAAAAGACTAATTCTTTCTCCTGACGAGTATAGAAGGGTTTTGGAAGAAGATTCTCGTACATCTAAATTCTTAAAAAGGTACGGAGGGACGAAAGAACTGCTTTCAGGTAATCACAGGTGGTGTCTTTGGATTGAAGATTCGCAATTGGATGAGGCACATGCAATCCCGATGATTATGGATATAATTAGAAATTGTTATTCATACAGGATAGGAGCCGGGCGTGATGCTAGGAAAGCAGCAAGTCGGCCACATGCTTTTTGCTATTCTACGTTTGAGAATAGAAACTTTATTCATGTTGGAAACACAATTGGTAATGCTTTAGATTATGTGTCGGCTGATATTAGACAGCGAGGTTATGTTTCGAATCACAATGCTTTTACCATATATGATATCAAGCTGTATTCCTTTTCGGTAATTGTTTCAACACTCCATAGAGTTTGGGCAGAAACAATTTCAGGCCGATTAGGAAATGGAACGAGATATGGAAATACGGTAGTCTACAACACCTTCCCCGTCCCCACCCTCACCAGCAAGAACAAGGCCGACCTGACCCGCTGCGCGGAGGACATCCTGCTGGCGCGGGAGCGGCATTTCCCCGCCACCATCGCTGATCTCTACAAGCCCGATCAGATGCCCGAGGACCTGCGCCGCGCCCACGACCGCAATGACGAGGTGCTGGAGCGGATCTATATTGGTCGCCGCTTCAAGAATGATACCGAGCGCCTAGAGAAGTTGTTTGCGTTGTACACGGAGATGACCAAGGGAAGCTAGGAGCAGTTTTATAGGATTTTCCCGAAATCCTAGACACTGTCTAGGAAATCTTAAAAAAACTGATTTTCAATCATCTCCTACGATTTTCAGCATTTTTATCGAATGACTCACAACATGAATACCCCATCAAAAAACATCCCCTCCGTCTCTGTGCACTATGGCGGCACGGGCAAGTCCGTCTCCTCCAACGAGCTTGGCATGCGGGCCATGCAGGAGCGCGCCTACGAGAAGCGAGGGGAGCAATATCTCCTCATCAAGTCGCCTCCCGCCTCGGGCAAGAGCCGGGCGTTGATGTTCATCGCTCTAGACAAACTGTATCAGCAAGGCGTCAAGCAGGCCATCGTCGCCGTGCCAGAGAAGTCCATTGGGTCCAGTTTTGCTGACGAGCCGCTCACGCAGTTTGGCTTTTACTACGACTGGCAGGTGGTTCCGAAGTGGAATTTGTGCAATGCTCCGGGAGAAGATGGCAGCAAGGTGAATTCGGTCGGCTCCTTTTTGGAGAGCGAAGACAAGGTGCTGGTGTGTACGCATGCGACCTTCCGCTTTGCGGTGGAGCGCTTTGGGATTGAAGTCTTCGATGATCGGCTGATCGCCATAGATGAGTTTCACCACGTCAGTGCCGACGACAACAATGTGCTGGGTAGCCAACTCAAGCAGTTGATCGAGCGCGACAAGACGCATATTGTGGCCATGACGGGCTCCTACTTCCGGGGAGACGCTGTGCCGGTGCTCTTGCCCGAGGATGAGAATAAGTTCGATACGGTGACCTACACCTACTACGAGCAGCTCAATGGCTATCAATACCTCAAAACACTCAACATCGGCTACTACTTCTACAGCGGGGCCTATGCCGATGAGATCTTGCGTGTGCTCAACCCCAACGAGAAGACCATCATCCACATCCCCAACGTGAACTCTCGGGAGAGCATGGGCGACAAGATCAAGGAGGTGGAGCACATCATCGAAGAATTGGGGGAATGGCAGGGAACGGATTCAGAAACGGGCTTTCACCTCGTCAAGACTTCCAGCGGCAAGGTGCTGAAGATTGCCGACTTGGTGGACGATGATCCCCGCAAGCGCAACCGGGTTTCCGCCGCTCTCAAGGATCCGGCAGCCAAGAAAAACCGCGACCATGTCGATATCATCATCGCCCTTGGGATGGCCAAGGAAGGCTTTGATTGGGTCTGGTGTGAGCATGCCTTGACCATTGGCTACCGCAGCAGCTTAACCGAGATCGTGCAGATCATCGGTCGAGCGACCCGCGACGCAGCGGGGAAGACCCATGCCCGCTTCACCAACCTGATCGCCGAGCCTGATGCCTCCGAAGAGAAGGTTACAGAT
Source organism: Bacteroidota bacterium (assembly GCA_039033615.1). Lineage (GTDB taxonomy): Bacteria > Bacteroidota > Bacteroidia > J057 > J057 > JBCCCJ01. The sequence continues at coordinate 7,387 of JBCCCJ010000048.1, read as the reverse complement.
GCCGTAAATGATACCCTGAAGGCCATTTCTGCGAGCTTACTCATGGAGCAAGTGCTGACTCCTAAGTTTAACTTTGTCCCCAAGCGCCCGGAGAATCAGCCTGTGGAAGGGTATCATTACGGGGAAGGGGGGTATGACCCTGAACAGGCAAACATCGGTGTCAATGAGGAGACGGGGGAGTATCAAATTGAGATCAAGGGATTGGTAGAGCCCAAAAGCGAAGAGGCGCAGCGCATCTGCCAGGAGGATCTGAACGAAGTGATTGCGGCATTTGTGCAGGACAAGCAGGCCGTAGAGCGGGGCTTGTTTGATGAGGAAGTCGTACCACAGGAATTGACCCAACTCCGCATGGGGAAAATCATCAGAGAAAAATTTCCCGAGCTGGATACGGAAGATGTGGAGTCGGTGAGACAGCACGCCATTGCCGCTATTACGTTGACCCAACAAGCCAAACGGCAATTGAGGGTGATCCTGCTCTGCAAGAAAAGGCCAATACCGCCCTGATCGATGGGGTGCGGAAATTTGCGATGGACGTGCGGGAACTGGATGTGGATTGGATTGACAGCATCAACCCCTTCAGTGAGGCCTATTCTATCCTCTCCAAGGCCATGACCGAAAGTAGCTTGAAGGCGATGGCGGCGGTGATTGCCAGTAAAAAGCAAGCCCTATCGGTAGAGGAGGCAAGGGAATTGGCCAAGCGGGCCTTGAGGTTCAAGCAAGAACGGGGTCGCTTACCTGATATCAAAGCTTCTGATCCTTGGGAGCAGCGGATGGCACAGGGAATCGCAGTCCTCCAACGCTTACAAACCCAACAGAAAAATGGCTAAGAAGCAGGAATTTACCGAAGAAGATGCGGATTTGTTGGCGGCTTTGGGGGCAACGGTGGAGGCCAAGCCTGTCCGCACATACACGCCTCGGGAGGAGCGCATCATAGCTGGATTCGAAGAGATCCAGAAATTTGTGGAGGAGCAAGGGCGATTCCCCCAGCATGGAGAGGATCGAGACATTTTTGAACGCCTCTATGCCGTACGTCTGGATCAAATCCGTGCCCAGGAGGCATGTGTGAAGCTATTGAAAGATATGGACTCACACAATTTGCTGGAGCCTGACCCGGCTTCCGAATTGACGAACTCAGCGGAAATGGATGATGAGGCATTACTGAAGCAATTGGGGGTCGATCTCGATAGTGAGTCGTCCATCACCCACTTACGACACGTGAAGTCACGGGCGGAGAAACAGGCCGCTGAAGAGATTGCCAACCGGACGATATGTGAGGATTTTGAAAAGTTTCAGCCGTTGTTTGAAAAGGTCAAGCGAGAAGTAGACACTGACAAGCGAGAAACGGTGCGTTTTAGGAAGGATGCAGGTTTTACCAAGACCAGTTTTGGGCAGGGGAAATTTCTGATCATCGGTGGGCAGACCGCTTACATCGCCGAGGTAGGCGAGTTCTTCAAGGCTCCTAACGGAGAAGAAGATGCCCGGCTCCGCATGATCTACGCCAATGGGACCGAGAGCAATTTGCTGCTTCGGTCGCTGATCCGAGCGATGTACAAGGACGAGACCAGCCGGGTGATTACGGAGCCGAGTTTGGGGGGCTTGTTTGCAGGACAACTTAAGGAAGACGATCAGGAAAGCGGCACCATCTACGTCTTGCGCAGCCTGTCTGACCATCCCCTCATTCAGGAAAATAGGGAGGTCATTCACAAAATTGGGGTTACGGGCGGTGAGGTAAAAGCTCGCATCAGCAACGCCAAGTCCGACTCTACCTTTCTCATGGCGGAAGTGGAAATCGTAGCTACCTACCAGCTCGCCAATATCCACCGGGTCAAGCTGGAAAACCTCCTTCATCGCTTTTTCGAATCTGCTCGGCTCAAAATCGAAATCAAAGATCGGTTTGGGAAACCTGTCCAGGCTAAAGAGTGGTTTTTGGTGCCGCTATCGGTCATTGATGAGGCAGTGGCCCGAATTATGGACGGGACGATTGGAAGTTATCAATATGATCCAAATTCGGCCAAGTTGAGGAGATAGAGAATATACGTAAGGGGGTACCAAGATCCTCGCTCCCCCGCTCCCCAAAGCTTCCAACTCGTGAACCTCAAATCAGAGCGTTTGTAACACAGCCCATGCGATCGACAATTTTGCGACCTTCTCCCTTTCATTTTGCAGGGCAATGCTCTGTTCGGAGTAGCGCTTTCCCGGGCACCTTCACAAGTCTTGGAGTGCCTCCACAAACGTACAATAGCTCGCTTTGGCTTGCCCCTCATTGGTGATGAAACTCAGCGTGGATAGCCAATCCCTCAATTCAGCATCCCCAATTTGACTGGCTTCAATGAAAGCACGCGGGTAATCATAGGTGCCCCAAAAGGTGAAAAATGCCAGCTCATCCCGGTGGCTAGTGAAGGCTTGGGTGGCAGTTTGAATGAATTGCTGCTGCTTGTCGAGAGACCCTGCATAGCCCGCTGAACTCCAGCTCGTTTCGGTGATCGCAATCGGTTTGCCGATGGGCTGGGTGAGGGCAATTAGATCTTGGACGTGGTTGGCATAGTCTTCCGGCTTTCGCCCCAAGAATTGAGGGTACAAGGTAAAGCCCAAGATGTCAGCCTTGGGGAACTTGCCGTAGATATCCGTGCTGTTGCTGTTTGCTGCGTTGTGGTAGGTGAAGACAAGGCCAAGATTGACCGAAGGGAAGTCTGCCTTCACGGAATCATAAACCCCCTCAAAGAAGGTTTGGAAAGCCGGCAGTTCTTGAGGATGTTCTTCGAAGTACACATCAATTTCATTGGCGATCCAGAGGTACTCAATCTGGTTTTCATAGCGTTCCAAGGCTGAGAGGAGAAAGCTACTGAACTGCTCAATCAACTGCGGATCGTCGAAGGATTGGAAGGAAACAAAGCCGGGCACATCATCTACATCCGAAGTGTTGAGAATGGGAAGGACCAGGGATAATTGTTGCCCATTTTGCTGGACGCTTGTGGTTACCCGATCGGCAACGTCCCAGTGAAACTCATCTTCCAGGGGTTGCAGGTCTGACCATAATAAGCTGAAATGAACCACTTCTGCCCCGAGTTGGGAAGTGATGCCAATGCTTTGCTCGATATTCTCTGCCGTCCAATCAAGAAAGTCTCCCTGATAGGTGGGGCTGATGCCCAGTTTTGGGATCATAGGGATCGGGTCCGAAAGCGGGACAGGACAGGTCTCGGCCATCGGCTGGGGCGTTTGCGACTTGCAGGCAAACAAAAGTGCAGCCATCAACAGATAGAAGGGAACTGGGCGGAGGGGCATAGATGTTATCATGGTTATGGGAGGTTGACAAGGTTTGAAGGCCTGAATTGATCCTCAGTGTAAGCAAGACGTTGGCACCTCACCAAACGCTACCTCAGATACAGGCCGTAGGAAATGGGTAGAGCAGCCCTCTGGCCCATAGCCGTCAGGTTAAGCTCGCCGATAGGCGAAAAGCCCCCTTGCAGCGTATGGGGGCTAGGGTTGGCGAAGGGGGTTGGGGAATGTAATATGTTTAACATCAATCATTCGTCCCTCAGTTTCTCCTTTTTCGCATCAGGCATAAAGCTGTCTAGGATATCCCAAATTGTCGTGCATGATTTCTCTTACTCGCTGGCACTCTGCTCTCCCTCTCCCTGATTGACCAGGCGAAAGGAGGGAGGATTACGGCTGTAGCATGTCCAACAGGAGCTTTTCCAACCTCTGCCGTGCCTCCTGCGCCGCAGGCTCCGTCGAATCCGCCACGACCTCTTGCGGCAAATTCCGGCAATCCATCAGTTCCATAGAGGGATGCGACAAACGCCATGCTCCATCGAATACGACCACCTCGTCTTTGATGGCTCCGCTTACAAAGGCGCGAGAACCCACTCCGGTTCCCAGCAGAGGAGCCACAAAAGATTGCCCGTCTATTTTCTGGTCCGCAAGATCAATCCCCGCCAACTCGCAGAGGGTCGGAAAGAGATCCACCATGTCTACCAAAGAGGGATCCACGCGGCCATCAGCTTGGCCCGGTACCAAAGCCAGCAGGGGTACGTGCATGCCCGCATCGTTCAAGTCCCATTTGCCGCCCACCACTGGACCAGCCTCCGTCTGCCGAATGTCCTTGGATTCGGTGCCGTTGTCTCCGACGAATAAGACGTAGGTATGTTCTGCGATCCCCAGCGAATCTACCGCTGCCAACAAGCGACCGACAATCCTGTCGAGGTAGGTGACCATCTGTGGCAAGCTGGGTTCGCGCCCCAAGGCTCGGTCTGTAGGCGTTTCGATGATGGGAGTATGCGGCAGGACCATGTTGTGCTGGATGGCAAAGGGTTTGCCTGCTGCACTGGCCCGGACCATCTGATCGATCACGTATTCCGCCATCACATCCGGCCCAAAGCGATCCGCGATATCGGTGCGGATTTCGCCATCTTGATTATAGGTCGCCTCCCAATAGCGGCGGGTTTTGGCACTGTCCCGCCAGATTTGCCAGACGCACCAAGAATCATAGCCTGCCGAGCGAATGTGCACCGGATGATACTCCAGGGTCGCCAACTGCCATTTGCCCGTAACGGCGGTGTGATAGCCTTTTTGCTGCAATTGCTGGGCGTAAGTGGGCATCGCCTGAAAATCCACCGCCCGCTGGGTGCCAAGATGGACCGGGAGAACGGTGGTATAGCCGTGCCGACTGGGGTATAGGCTGGTGTACAAACTCATGCGGCTGGGCGTACAGACCCCGCTGGTGTAGGCACGGGAAAAGCGGACCCCTCTATCAGCCATCGCGTCCAGGTTGGGCGTTTTTACCCCCAGGCCTCCGTAGGAGCCCAGTTGTTCGTAACCCAAATCATCTGCCACAATCAGCAGAATGTTGGGAGAAGGATCTGATGGATGGTCAGGGGTGCAAGCCAGGAACCCGACCATCAACCAAGCAAGGGTGAAGTACCATACCCGACTCATCGACTGAGAATCCATTCTTGTCCAGGAGTTCCTTGAAGTTCTATCATCTCCCCTTCGGCAGCTGCTCCATCCAGTTGAAAGCTTTCGCCCAAGCCGTGCCACAACCGGAGGCTGCCATTTGCCAGAGATTTGACCCGGACTTCTACCACCTCGCCATTCTCTACGGTAGCTCCTACTTGGAAGGCGCCCTCCGTACCAATGCGATCAAAGCTCAACTCCTGCCAACCTACGGGAATATCGGGCAGGATATAGACGCCATCTCTGCGATGCTGCACCAGTAATTCCATGCTGGCGGTCAAGGCGCCAAAGCCCCCATCCAATTGCATGATTTCCCGATTTTGGTCGCGCTTGGCCCAGGGGCGATCCCCAATGACCGAAAAGCCCTGGTGCCAGGCATTGTGGAGGGTGCCCCGACCTTCGTTGGTGTAGTGATCCTTGAAATAATGCAGCCACCCAACTGCTGCGTCGGATTGGTTGATCCGACCAAACAGGGTAGAGGCCCAGGGCACGCACCAGCCACTCCACGCGCCAGCTCCGGTGATGGTCAGGTGCCAGAGCGAGTTGTTGACAATGGATTGATGCTGGGGATCTTGAGGATCAACGGTGACAAAGGGATAGATGGCGGCCAGATGCGAATGGTGGCGATGACTGGTGATCAAATCCATCCCGTCCCAGAGTCCGATGCGCTGACTGGTGCTCTTGGGATATTCCCGGCTTCGCGAGCCCAAAAACTGAGAATAAGACGGCAATTGGTCGCGCACTTGTTGCCAGCGGGGATCTGCTTCTTTGTCCATGAGGACCGCCGCTTCTTGTAGGTATTCCGCGACCATGTGGTAGGCCGCCAGTTGAAAGGAGGCATTTTCTCCCCAGGCATCCATGCTCGCTCCTCGGAATTCTGGACTGACGGTTACAGGCAAAAACAGTTCGGTATTCCCATTGCTTTTCATGCGGGATTCGGTCATGGCCCAATAGCCTTCGAAAGCACCTTGTAGTAGCGGCCAGGCAATTTCTTCCAACACCGATTCATCCATCGTATAGCGGTAATGCAGCCAGGCCAATTGAGCCATCCAGGCGGTGCAAGCATGGTCGATGGTTCCCGTCCAAAAGGCCCCCACTACCTGTAGGCGATCATCCACCGCGTGGGGAATCATCAGCGCGCCTTCCCGCCCAAAAAAGGCTTCTCCCGTGGCTTGCATGGTCGGGAGCCACGCCTTGATTAAGTCCCACATGGGGTCGAGATGTTCGGTGCGATTGGTGGCCAGGGTGGGCCAATAAATCATCTCAATGTTGACGTTGAAATGGTAGTCGGCACTCCAGGGGGGCAGTTGGTAGGCTTCGAGAAAAGGCCCTTGCAGGCCCGCTGCCAAACCGTGAGGCGGAGTGGTACAGGCTTGTTTGTAGAGACCGTAGTCGATCAGTTCTTGGATCTTGGGGTCGGGCAGTTGAATGCGAGGAACGGCCAGCCAATACCTTCTCCAAAACTGAGTAGTTTGTTGGGCTTCCTGGTCTGCGGTTTCGTTTTGCAACTGCTGCTGTAGGGTATTCATGGCGTTGGCACCTAAGAAGGAGGCAATTTTCACCCGGTCGTCGCTCAAGCGGTAGCCAATTGCCAGGGGATCGTCTTCTGGCAAGGTCTGCATCATAGCGGCGGAAGTCCCTTCCTGCCAGCGCTGAGGAGGTGCTACGCCTACTTTTTCCAATTGCTGCTGGGTGAACTCCCAACTGGGGATGACGTTCACCGCGATTTGCTCGCCCCAGCTTTCCGGTAGGGCCAGATAGCTATTTTCTGCTTCGGTTGCTTGCCACAGATGAAGGGTCTGGGGATCGCCTGCTTCATCGGATACCTTGATCGCAAGGATGCCATTGGCGAGGGATAAATTGCCCTGTTGCAAGGTCCAGCCATCCGGCAAGTCGATTTCGATTCGGGCTCCCCCGACCTGATGAGGACGGTCAGGCTGACCTTCTGGGGTGGGTGCGCCAATCCCGAAGGCTTCTTTCAGGCCTGCGTCGTCTTTGTTTTGGACCAAGGTTTTTACCTGCTGATAATTGGTGCGAGCCGAAAAATCGTTGCCGCCTCGGTGGTCCCAAAAGCCCGCTCGACCGACGGTGATGCGCAGGGTTTGCCCTTCGCCCCAGACCATCAAGCCTTGGACCCCATTGCCCATCAGTACGCCCGTGTGCGTGCGAGGCAGCGGGAAGTCCCAGGTCAGCGTGAGAGGTTGAGCTTGAGCGAACAGGCTGGTGCTGGCCCAACAGAGAAATGCGAGGAGAAGAGTCGAAATGCGCATAGGAAGCAAGATAAAGGTGATTAAGTGAGACTCAAAAAATAACTTGGACCTTTTCACTTGTTCTTTCGTCCCAGTTCTTCGTCAAAAAAAGCCTCCCTTGGCCCGCCAAAGTCGGTTTTTTGCTTCAAGTCTAGGGCCCCTTCCCCAGACTTGAATGGGACCTG
>JBCCCJ010000047.1:0-11384 GCA_039033615.1 Bacteroidota bacterium | reverse complement strand
GAAGAAGCCATGCCGCTTTTCGCTGAATTCACCCCTAAATCGACCGGCAGGGGCTAGCCCAATCACCCGCAGCTTCTCTTCTCCTGAGCCTTCGATCACCTCCCCCACCGCGGTTTCTTCTCCGAAAAAGGCCTTAGCCATAGATTCAGTAATCACCACGGACTCCAGCCCTGCTCCATCATCCTCCGGCCCAAAGAATCTTCCCTGAATCGGCTTGAGATCCAAGACTTCGAAGTGATCCTCTCCAACCCGATACACATCTGCGGAGAGACTTACTTCCCCATGTTTCAGGACCGTCGTATTGGTGGACATGCCAAAGGGGACGTTGGAATAGGAGCTAGAAACCGAAACGACCTCTGGATAATTTTCCAGGTGCTGCTCCACCAATCGAAGGGTTTCGAAGAAGAGCTTTCCGGTATCGCCTTTTGCGTCCAGGCTCAGGTCCCAAACGTCGTCATATTCGAAGCCTAGCGGCTCTACGTAGCGTTGGAGGTTGAAAATACCAAAGGTGAACACCGCGAAGAGGACCAGAAAGGAGAAGAACATTTCGATAGAAAGGCCCAGGTACTTGCGCTTTTGGTTCCAGATGAGTTTGAAAAGATGGCGGATCATGAGCTTTGTCCTTTGAGAGCGTGAACGATACGGAGACGAGACATACGCAAGGCGGGCAATACGCCTGAAAGCAGGCCGAAGAAGAGACAGAGTAGGATGGCAGTGCCGTACACCCGCCAATTCAGTTGCAGGTCAAGGTGGGGAATCAATTCACTGGATTCGATGAGGTTCAGCAGCCAAAAAGCCAAGCACAAGCCCAGGACGCCGCCCAGCAGAGTCAGGACGACATTCTCCACCAGAAACTGCATGGTCAGGGTAGAAGTCGTTGCCCCAAAGGCTTTTCTCACCCCAATTTCGGAGGAACGTTCCAGAATCCGGCTGCTGTTGAGATTCACGAGGTTCAGAGCAGGGAGCAACATGAACAAAAACATCGCTCCGAACACAATGCTCGTCAGGATGCCCAAGGTAGGCTCCCCTCGATTGAGAAACGCGCTGATGGTTTCCGGCACCGTCAGGGCCCTTGCCTCGATGGTATCGTAGTCCTCGGGCATTTCCACCCGCTGGATGAGGCTGTTGAATTCGGCTTGAATCCGAGGAAGGTCTGCTTCCCTTGCCCCGAGGAAAGAGACGATGTACTCTCCTACGTAGCGATCTCCGAGGCTCTTTTGGGTGGACACATACGGCACGTACACATCTGCATATACCATCAACTGAGCGGCGGGTACATTTTCAATGATGCCAATCACCCGATAATTCCCGCCCCCGGCTTTGATTTGTTCACCGATGGCCTTGGCTCCCTTTCCAAAATAAGCATCTCGGGCAGATTCCGTGATCACCGCCACATATTCCCGCTGTTCGATTGCCCGCTTCCCAAAGGCTCGGCCCTCGATAAAGGAAAATTCATTGACCTCCCAAAAATTATCGCAAGTCCGTTTGATGACCAGAGATACTTTTTGCTGACGGGAGATGGTCGTAATGGCTTCTCCTATGGTAGTTAAGCTGATTTTCTCAGGCGTCTTCATCTTCTGTAGATAACGGTTATATAGCCCATAGCCGACCCCAGCAGAAGTGCTCGAACGGTGTTCTTGATTTTCCAGGGTCACATTGAGTAAATACAAGCTGCGGCTGCGGTTGACTTCCGGTGCTCCCGGATTCAGGACATTTTCAAAGAAGGTCGTCAGCACCAGCAGGATGCCGATGGTGAAGGTGATGCCGAAGAGACTCACGAAAGTAAAGAAGCGATTCCTCCCCAGCACCTTCCAGCTGAGTTTGAGATAGTTTTTGAGCATGAGAAGGGAAATTATTGGACCTGACTGCCGTCGAATAAGCGAATGATGCGGTGGGTACGTTGGGCCATGCTTTCGTCGTGGGTCACCATGACGATGGTAGTCCCTCCTTCATTGAGGCGATGCAGAATGTCCAGGATTTCATTCCCCATCACACTGTCCAGGTTCCCGGTTGGTTCGTCAGCAAGGATGATGGCCGGTTGACCGACAATCGCCCGGGCAATGGCGACCCTTTGTCTTTGACCACCTGATAATTGAGGGGGGAAATGCTTCATCCGATTGGCCAAGCCGACTTGTTCCAGAGCAGCTTCAGACAAGCGACGACGCTCCCGACCTGATACCCGGCGGTACAACAGCGGCAACTCCACATTGTCAATCACGGACAAGTCATTGATCAAGTGGTAACTCTGAAAAATGAAGCCCAGATGCAGATTTCGAAAGCGCGCCAAGTCTTTGTCTGAAAATCTCCCAAAGTCCTGTCCGTCAATTTGGATTGAGCCACCAGAGGGTTCATCCAGCAAGCCCATGAGATTGAGCAGAGTTGATTTTCCACAGCCCGAGGGGCCCATGACAGAGACAAATTCTCCTTCCTGAATCTGGAGGTTGATGTCCTGAAGCGCCAGGGTTTCGATGGTCTGGGTCTGATAGACCTTTTCGACTTGTTGCAGTGCGATCATGATTCAATAGGTGATTTTTTGGTGAGAAAGGAAGTCAAATAGGGTGAGTTGACGAATGGCGTAATGCGTCCGCCAAAAGTTCCACAGGGCCTGCACGTAGTCTCGGCGGGCCTGATCTTTTTCCTGAATGGCAAGGCTGAGGTCGGTGATGCTCAAGTTTCCCAACAAGAAGCGATCCTGCGCGATTTGATAGCGAAGTTGTGCCAATTCATCCACCTCCTGATTCAGGCTCACTTGTCGCTGGTATTGGGTAAACAGGGTGATCTGGGTCAGCAACTCCTGTTCAAAGTCCTGCTGATCCTGCTCGATTTCGCTTTCGACAAAGGCTTGTCGGGCCTTGGCGGTTTCACGCCGGGCTTTGGTTCGTCCCCAGTCCACGATGGGGGTCGAAAATTCCAACAGCAAGCCTTGTTGATCTTCGGGTTGGCGATAGGTGTCCGCGAGGCGATTGCCACTTTTGTTCCAGCCCAGGCTGCCAATCAGATTCATGGAAAGGCCCGTTTCGCCTTTGGCTTCGGCGATGTCCCGCTCTGCCTCTAGACTCCGCCGTTGAAAGCCGATGGCTTCCGGGCGGTTGTCCCGCGCTTGCTTCAAGGCTTGCTCCACGGGAATGTCCATATCCGGCAATTCCGTCGGCAAGCGCAATTCAAAGCCTTGTTCACGCCCATAGCCAATGAAGGAAGTCAACTGCAGGTGAGCGGTTTCCACATCCTGCTCGGCGATTGCCAGGGCTTTCTCCGCTTTGAGTTTTTCCAATTGCAACTGCAACAGATCGTTGCGGGAGATTTTCCCCAGCTCGTACTTCTGCAAGGTGATTTGGTAGATGGTATCGGTATTGACGACGTTGGTTTGGGCAATTTGCCGATTGATCTGGGCCACCATCAATTCAAAAAAGTACGCCAGGGCACTGAGTCCGATGCTTTCCTGGTTGTAGAGGTAGGCCTGCTGAGATTCCCGGTACTTCAAGGGTTCGATTTTCTTGTCCCATTTCAGCGGGTTGAACGCAAAGAGGGGCTGCCTAAATCCAATCTGAAGGGGAGCGGAATTGTAGAGGGTGCTATTGAGCGCTAGGTTGTCAAAGCGCTGCAAAGAACTGGCTAGATACAGGGTCGCCCCGGTAGCAACAATTTGTTGGCTGAGGGCGACTTCCGTCCAGGCATTGTTCTGCGAAATCGACTGAAATGCGATGCTGCCATCTGGCTGCACCACTTCCTTGGTGGCGCGAGTGAAGCTGGGCAGACTGCCGCTCCAGGTAATCTGAGGGCGATAATTCGCCAAAAAGCTGCGGTACTGCCAATACTGAGTCGTCTTCAGGGTTTTGGCCTGTCGAGCCGCGATGGACTTCCCTTGCGCAAGGGCAATGACCTCTGGCAAGGCGAGGGCAGACTGTGCCTCTGAAGCGATCCAAGTAATCAGACAAAGCGAAAAAATCAGGATGCGTTTCATGGTCAGTCGATGATGAGTTCTTGAACGGTTTCGTGGCGGCGCATATCACTGATGATCACTTCTTCTCCTACCTGAATGCCGCGCAGGATTTCCACCTCATCAAAATTGCTCAGCCCCAGTTCGACTTCCCGACGGATGGCCCGGTCGCCTTGTTTGACAAAGAGATACTGCTGAGTTCCTCCCTGAAAAGCGGCTCCATTGGCGACCTTGATCGCTTCTGATTTTGCATCGGTGATGAGATAGGTTTGCACCCGCATATTGGGACGGAGGGCGGGATGGTTGTTCTCCAGCAGTTGCACGTCGAACTGAATGACGTTGTTTTCTACCGTGGGGCGGATATTGGTGAGGGTGCCCTGCAATCGCACCTCCCGGCTGACTTCGACAATCACAGACATCCCGATTTTCAGCTGTTCGGTATACAAATCTGAGCAGCTTCCCAACACTTTGTAAGAAGAGAGATTCGCAACTCGCGCCAGGATGGACCCTTCTTGAACCGTCGTGCCAATGTTTTCATTGACCCAAGTCAGCACCCCACTGCGGGCTGCTATCACTTCGGCCCGGTCCAGTTTTTCTTTCATCACCCGCATCGAACTTTGCTGAATGCGGGATTTGATGTCCAATTCGCGTAGGCTCACCTTGGTCTGTTCTTGCTCGATGCTCAGGTCATATTCCAACCGTCGCTTCTCCAATTCTGCCCGCTCCAATTTCAGCTCCAATTGCTCGATGGTCTCCCGGGTTTCTCCTCCCACCTGCTCCAACCGACGCGCGTCTGCCAGTTGCGATTGCAGTTGTCGGATCTCAATGGCTTGTAGGGAATCGGTGATCTGTAGATTGAAGAGGGCTTTTTTGAGTTCCAACTGTAGCTTGAGGATGCCATTTTGCTGTAGGTCCCATTCTTGTTGCAGTTGTTGGTATTCCAACAAGGCAAAGGATTTATCCAGTCGCAAAATGGGCGTTTGCTCTGCCACTTCGCTCCCGACTTCTTGCAGCACTTCTTGAATGTTGGCCTGAATGGAACTGCTGATGACCTGCTCAAAAGCCGGAATCACCTCTCCACTCGCAGTGAGACTCTGCTGAATCGGCCCACTGACCGCGACGGCCGTCAGCATCCGATCCGCATTCAGGCGGTTTTTCAGTTGGCTTCGCAGCAGCCAGGCCCCGAGTATCAATACCGATACGCCACTGACGATCCACCAGATGCGCTTGCGGGATTGGGATTTGAGTTGTTCAGAAGAGATGGCTCGATCCATAGGTGTTCGATTTTCTCTCTTGCCAATCCAAGGGATGTGCCAGAAAATAACCCGCTCACTATCAAATAATTACCAGACATACTATTTCCCCATCCCGTTTGATATCGGACGCATTGTTCGATATCGGACGATTTATGGCACGGGTCTGCAACCAGCTTTGCCCGCTGCTTTCCCTACCTGTCTGAATGAATTTTGCTACTTTTCTCCTCCTCGATTCATTTCTAAGCTGCTTCCCATGCCTCGTCCCATTTTCTTCCTACTCCTCTTACTCCTCAGTTGGACTTGCCAATCTTCGTCTTCTTCTGAAGAGCAGGCGACTTCCCCTCCCCCCAATATTTTGTGGATCGTGGCAGATGATCTCGGGGCAGACTTGGGTTGTTATGGGACTCCGGTCATCCAGACGCCGAATTTGGACCAATTCGCACAGGAAGCCATTCGTTTCACGAATTTCCACACGGTGACGGCGGTGTGCTCTCCCAGTCGGTCGGCCCTGATCACCGGACGCTATCCGACCAGCATCAATTGCCATCAGCATCGGACTCAATACAAGCAGCCCTTGCCAGAGGGGGTCCAGCCCATCACCGAGTATTTTCGGGAGGCTGGCTATTTTGTCTCCAACGGGACCTATCAGAATCGGGAAAAAGCCGGCAAAACCGACTACAACTTCATCCACGATTCTCAGGAGATGTATGATGGGGTAGATTGGAGTCAGCGAGGCGAAGGCCAGCCTTTTTTTGCGCAGGTCCAGGTATTCATTCCGCATCGGCCCTTCCTCCAAGACAGCCTGAATCCGGTTGATCATACCCACATCGAATTGCCGCCTTACTACCCGGATCATCCCATTGCGAAGAAAGATTGGGCGATGTATTATGAAACCATCCAATTGATGGATCGGGCCGTGGGAGGCATTTTGAAGCGGTTGGAAGAAGAGGGTCTGGCAGACAATACCTACGTCTTTTTCTTTGGCGACCAGGGAAGGCCTCATGTCCGCGCCAAGCAATTTCTCTACGGTCCTGGCACCAACAGTCCATTTCTGCTGCGGTATCCACATGGGCAGCAGGCAGGTACGGTGAGCGAACAACTGATCAGCAACATTGACCTGGCTCCTACTGCGATGAACCTGGCGAATATTCAGGTTCCACAGGATCTTCCTGGGATGGATGTGTTGGCCCCCACTCCCCAGCGGGAATACCTCATCACCATACGGGATCGGCGGGATGAGACCGTAGATCGCATCCGGGCGGTGCGAAATCAATCGTTTTCTTACCTCCGAAATTTTTATCCTGAACGCCCTTGGACCCAATTCAACGCCTACAAAAAGTTTCGCTATCCAAGCCTGACCTTGATGGAGGAACTATACGCCCAAGGCGAACTCAATGAAGTACAGGCAAGATTTATGGGGCCGGCTCGCCCTGCGGAAGAGTTGTACGACTTGAAAAACGATCCTTTCGAAACCCACAATCTGGCTACAGATCCTGCTTTTCAAGTTCAATTGGAGGAGATGAGACAGGTATTAGACGAATGGTTGGGGCAATATGATCAAGGCCAGTATCCCGAGGACGCCTCAGAAATCGAATTTGCAGAGCAGTTGATGGAGGATCGGTTTGCCAAGAATATGCAGCAATATGGCCTGACTTCGGAGGCGACCAATGCAGAGATTCTCCAGTACTGGGAAGAAACTTTTTTTGGAACCAAGCCTTGATTATTTCCGCTCCTATTCCGTCCAAAAAGGAGCAAAGAACGGGGGTATCGGACCATTTCTAGATCATTTCATCGTGTGAACCCCTCTTTTGAGTTTCCCACATTTCATGAATTGGTAGGAAAAAAGTAGTACCTTCGGTTATCCTCATGGAAATCTTACGAGAACATTGCCCTTTCATTTATGGAAATTGTTCCTGATGAGAGTCTTATCCATGCCAGCTGGACAAATTTGCTCTGACAATCTTTCGGAGACCTTGTGATCAGTTGTGCGTCAACATGGAAAGGAAATGTATGTATGCGCTTTATTGGATGAATCTACCTTATTGTCAAGCTTCATAACCCAATAACCATGAAAAAGCAACTGTTGCGCCTATTTGCGTTTATCCCCTTCCTCCTTGCGGTAGGATTCGCTGCCAAAGTCTTTCTCGACCAGTATCAGAAAACCCCTGCTCCTGATCCTCAACCCATCGTATCGTCGCCCACCGGTTCAGCCACCATACAGGTAGCCCTCTTGTTGGACATCAGCGGGAGCATGGACGGACTCATTGAGCAAGCCAAAACCCAATTGTGGCAGATTGTCAATGAATTGGGAGAAGCCAAATACCAATCCGAAGTTCCCAGCCTGGAGATTGCGCTCTACGTCTACGGGGGGGATCATTTAGACCCTTCCGAGGGATATGTGCAGCAGCTCACTCCCCTCACTACAGATCTGGACCTGATCTCCGAAAAGCTATTTGAACTCAGCACCAACGGGGGCGAAGAATATTGCGGTAAGGCCATTGAGAAAGCCTTATTGGAACTCAACTGGAGCCAAAGGTCTCATGATTTGCGGATGATCTTCATCGCGGGGAACGAGCCATTTTCCCAGGGCCCGGTCCTTTATCGTCAGGCATGTGAGCAAGCGGGCATCAGAGATGTGGTGGTCAATACCATTTTCTGTGGAGATTTTCAGGAAGGCATTGAAACCCAATGGAAGGACGGAGCCGACCTGGGAAAAGGGCAGTATATGAACATTGACCACAACCAAGAATTGGCGATTCTGGAGACGCCCTTTGACGCAGAAATTGTGGATCTCAACAGCCAACTGAATTCCACCTACATTGCCTACGGCACCCGAGGCGCGGCCTTGAAGCAGAACCAAATCCAGCAAGATCAAAATGCCCGCTCCTATGGATTGAGCAACCTCACCACTCGCTCGGTGTCCAAAAGCAAAAAGGTCTATACCAATCAACATTGGGATTTGGTGGATGCAGCCAAGAACAAAAAGTTTGAGCTAGAAGAGGTCCAAGGTTCAGAATTACTCGGGGATAGTCTGGCTCAGCTGAGTAAAAAAGAATTGAGCTCCCTGATCGAGGAAAAATCACAGCAGCGGGAACTGCTCCAAGTCAAGATTTTGGAACTGGATCAGCAGCGAAAAGCCTTCATCAAAGCACAGCGATCGAACGAGACCAAGGAAGAAGGTCTGGATCAGGCCCTGATCAAAGCGATTCGCAAGCAAGCAGAAAAGAAAGCCTACCAGTTTGAAAAATAGAAACGAAAGCGCCTTACATAAAAACTCCCGGAAGCGGCTGATGCCATTTCCGGGAGTTTGCTTTTTCAGCGAAAGAAACCTTAGTCTTTCAACACCCGCTGCATCCACATCCCTGCTTCAGAAGTCGCCCGCAGCACGTAGATGCCCGCACTGAGTTCGGCCACATTCAAGCGGGCATTCAGGCCAGCACTGCCGACGGTCTCGACTTGTTGCAGCAGCAATTGCCCCTGTAAGTTGTACAAGGTCAGGCGCACCGCGCCGATTGGCAAGTCTGCGCCTTGCACTTCCAGCCAGTCTCCGGCGGGATTGGGGAATACGGTCAATTCGCCTTGGAGCAACTCGTCCTTGCTGGTGGATTTGGTGATGTCGATGGTGAAGGTGTACACTCCATTCCACCCTCCTACTTGGTTGCGAAGATCAAAGCGAAAAGAATCCGCTTCTGTCAAGGAACCATTGTGCAGGTAGCTCAGTAGATTCGCGTCGACGTCGGCCTGACTGAATACGTCGCCGATGGCGAGATTGGTTCCATCCAATAACAACCCACCATTGCGTGGCAATTGAATCACGGTGAACAGCAGATTGGCAGGCGCCCCACTGGCATCAGTCGCTTCAAGCAGACTTGTCTCTAGGGTTTCTAGATTCCAGCGATCCGTTTGCAGTCCTGCATTGGTGATCAGTTCAGGCCGATCCAGGCCATTGGTACAAATTTCCAGGCCCCAATTCTGCAATTCTCCCCCTTCGAAGTTGGAGATGTCCCGCACATTCAGGCTCCAGATGCCCAGCGGATTTTCTCCTTCAAAGGCACTCAAGGGCTCTAGCGGAGCAAGCGTCTGTCCAGTCGTTGGTGGACAATCAATGATGGTAGCCCCTCCATCCGCAAAATTGAAGGAAAAATTGATGTCAAAATCGGTACAAATTTCCGAAAAAAGTTCCACCGTGGTGTTGTTTGGGCTGGTGAGGCTCATTTCCAAATCATTGATGGAACTGTGGGTCCCCGTCAAGTTGACCACTTTGATGGCTTCGATCGGATCGGTCGAAGCCACCACCACCGTCGAACTGACCGTAGCGGGGTTTCCGAATACGGGAATGTTCACTGGCACGTTGGGGCTGATGGTCTCGGCACAACTGCCCGTTTGGAAGGCTTCCACCTCTCCCCATTCTCCCTCTCCACAGGCATTTTCCCCTCGTACCCGCCAGTAATAAATCGAGAAAGGGGTCAGACTGAAGGGGAGTTGCGCATTCGCGACAGCTAGCCCATCTGCGAGATAGATCTGACTGGCCCCAAAGGTTGGCTCCGTTGCCACTTCTATTTCATAGGTTTCCGCTTCCACCAAGGCTTCCCAGGCGAACCCAACATCATCTACGCTTTGTGCAGCGAAGTCAATGGGAGTCAGGGCGACCGGTTCTGGCACAATGATCGGTGGGATAACTTCCAGGAAGTAATTGAACACCTCATTTACCGTTCCATCGAGCGAAGAAGCCAACAGGGTAATCGGGTAGGTAGCTGCTGCGAGGGAGTCAGTACCAGACAGTTGAAAAACAATGGTATCACCAGGAGCGAACACTTCCGGCTGAAAAACGCCCGTCAGGCCTGGCACGAGGCTTGGCGCGCTCCAACTGACTGAATCTGCGAAGCCCAGTAGGCCCGTGGTGAAGAAAGTCAAGCTGGTTTCACTTCCCGGACATAACACAGCAGGCCCATTCACCTGGACCATATCAACCGTAGGCTGTCCAGCGGTCTCAATGGCGAAATTCTCATTGGATATGTCAAAGAAGATGTTGTCGTCGGCCTCCACCCTGATTCGACACTGGGTATCGTCAATTTCGGGCAGGATCACCCAAGCAGAACCTGAATTAGGTACTTGCTCAGCCAAAGAAATCGGATACGTGAAACCTCCATCCGTGGAAAGATGAACATTCACCGTCTGACAATTCACAGGGATCAAGTTGGTATTGGCCACATCCCACTGGACCTCGATGTAGGTGCCACCTATGAGCGGGGCGTTCAATTGATCGCTGGGATAGGTCACCAGGAAAGGGCCGGAATTACCCGCCACTTCAAAAGCAAGATCTTCCTGGCTGACCCCTCCATTCTGATCCCGAACGGTCAAGCGAAAATTCATATCCCGAGCATAATCGGGCAAGATTTCTCCGATGATTTGGGTATTGGTTACGATCCGGTTGATGTTGGGAAAAATCCTGCCTGTCTCTGGCGTCGCCGGAAAAGACCGGAAGAGAGGCGCATTGCCAAGGGGTAAGTTCGGATCACCCGCAGGCCCTAGGTCCATTTGTTCCCAGCTATAGGTCAACGAATCTCCGTCGGCATCCATTCCGCCGCCGTCCAATGCAAAAGGCGTAGAGAGAGGAATGAAAAATCCGCCATCAGGAACCGTCACCACCGGATCTTGATTTCCGGTATTGATGATGACAGGACAACTATTTCCGAGGCCATTTCTGGTATAATCAATGATTTGGGCTTGATTTCCTCCGTGGTAGTAATCATCCGCCCCATTGGTGTAATTGTGAGGTGGGCAAGCGCCAGCATAAGACATCAGGGTACTACCTGCTCCGGGCTCCCAAGCAGTGCCTCCCGTGCGGTTTGGCGCACAGTTGTTAAGGGTGGTATTGGTGTTGAAGCTATGAGTGGCGCCAAATTGATGCCCCATCTCATGCGCCACCGCTGGTAAGACAAATCCATCACCGATGGGAGCAAAAGTAGCTGATACCCCTCTGGCCTTGCTACCAGTCCGGCAAACAGAGTTAAGGCTTGCTAGCCCAACCGAACCGGCGAGGAGTTGAGAAAAAACGTGCCCAATGTCATAGTTGCCACTTCCAATGACCGCATCCAGATTGGTCTGATTTTCATTGATCATGGCTCCATTACTTCCCTCGGTATAGGGGTCTGTAGCCGCATTCGTGTAGATGATGAGATCATTGTTAG
>JBCCCJ010000046.1:0-11391 GCA_039033615.1 Bacteroidota bacterium | reverse complement strand
GTAATTTTGTTGGAGAATATGTCTGCTTTCATCCTGATCTGGAAAATGGGGAGACCATCATTGAAGGCCAATTGTGGCTACATCCCCATCCCAAAAAAAGGAAAGAATTGAGAGCAGAATATACCAGCTACGATGGCACCAGATATCGGGGAAAGTGTGAGCATATTTCCGAGTGTCTGTATATCACCGTTCGAGATAGCAAGGTAATCATTCATCACGTTGCCCATGTGGGCGTACGTCCGGAGCCTGAGGTCAAACTGATTTACAGCACTTGTACTTCCATCGACAACCATGGAATGCCTGTCTCCTTTACCCGGATATTCGTTGGGATTGATTATATCAAGGAATGCAAAGGGGAGGTCGAACAATACTTAACAATGGACCAGCATTGGGTAC
This sequence comes from Bacteroidota bacterium, assembly GCA_039033615.1. GTDB lineage: Bacteria > Bacteroidota > Bacteroidia > J057 > J057 > JBCCCJ01. The sequence continues at coordinate 10,995 of JBCCCJ010000046.1, read as the reverse complement.
CCTCTCAGAGCAAAAATTTGGAAGAAATCAAAAATTGTACCCAAGAGAATGCCCTGAAGCCACTCTTGAAACCCTTGGCGGGCACCTTTTTCTCTTCCTACAACTACTTCTCCTATCTGGATAAACGGAACAAAGACCTCTCAATCAATGCTTGGCAGATCAAAAAGGAAAAAGAGCGCTTAACAGTTGAAAGAAAAGGGGCCCATCATCGGGAGTTTACTGGGGAAATCACTGCAATTGACAATGAATATATCTGTATTGCCCTTCATGTAAAGGGAGACATCAACAACAAGCGACTGTACATCGGTAAACCATTGTTCAAAGAACCGGATCAGTCCTCAAATGACCACAAAGAAATCAAGGAGATCCGATTGATTGGCCTTACCTACAATCGCCAAAATGAAGTCATTGCTGGACGGGAAATCTTGATCCCTCAACAGGTTCACGAGTTGAAGAGCGAGATGTCTAATTCGAAGACCTTAAAACAACAGACGCCCGATTTGTACCAGCGGGTTTTCTCCTATTTGGAAAATGGAGAAAATGCCAGTTATCCATTCTCGACTTCGCCTTATCCGCTCTCAGACGCCTTGGTAGGGAGGTACTTTGTGTATTATCTCAATAGCAGAACCAGCTATCTGCGATGCAATTTGGCTGAGATCAAAAGAGATGGAGACCAATATACTTTCACTTGTCAATCCAAAGAAACCGTTTACACCGTGATCAGTGTGTTTCGGAATCGAGAAATCATCAATGTTCAGCTCAAAGATGAGCGACAGGACATGTACTTCGCTTTTCACTTGACATATGAGAAGGGAATTCAGAGCAAGGACAAAATCAACATTCTCTCCGGGACATTTTCTTCCGTGGGTTTTTCTTCCAATAAACCAGTGGCAGGAAGAATCTTATTTGTCAGAGATACAGGTGATCACCTCGAAACTACCTTTTCGAAGATGGGAATCTACCAAAACCCCTTGCCAGACTCTGACGAAAAAGCAATTGAAGAATATCTGAAATTAAACAAGCCAGGACCCATCAATGCCGAGGCTTTAGGGAGTCTCGCGACATTGAAGGAACGAGTAAAAGAGCGGAAAAGTAGATACCTGATTGAATTCCAAGAGAAGGTGCTACCAAGCATCAACCCAGGTCTTCGAGAGAATTATCCTGGATTTGTAGAAGGTCTCCTAGAGATCGTCAATAGTTTTACCCGAGAAGGTACAGTGGCTTTGGGCTTACGGTACGTCCCAGTTTTTAGGATCTTTTATGATGATTTTTTGCGGCATCTTGCGGAAAAGAAAAGTGATGGAGTATTCTACGCTACCTCTTTTGCCCGCAAAAATTACTTTTGGCACAAGGACAATACCACCGAACAAGAAACCCGGAGATATGTGGCAATTGGGGCAAAGATGAAACGCCTCTTCTTCATTGAGTCATTGGATGGACGCCCGGATGAGGAGGAACGAAAAATCATTGAGCGGCATGTTGAGATTTATGGACGAGATCCTGAAAAAGGAGCGGTTTATGTTTGCTTTGCCAGGCGAATTCCCCGCCACCTGTATCAAGTATTTTGTACAGATACCTTCACCCAGGTATCTTGGCGCTTATCCACCACTCCAGGCAAAGATGTCGACAAATTTCAGATTGAGACTGAGGAGGAGGTACACCGAGAATTGAAGGAGCATTTTCTTGAATTGGTAGAGCGGAAAGAAGAAGGGGGGACGGTACAGGTTACGGAGGAGCTTTTGGCTACCTGGCGAAAAGCCAGTCAATAGCTACCATATGCAAGGAAATGATGGTATCCATTTCACTTCGACTACCCCATGCCCGATTTCATTCCCATACCGTTAGAATTCACCTTTGGCATTGTGTTCCTCCTTGGTCTCAGGCATTTGGTTGCTAGTTCGGACTTTCAGGAAAAGAAAATAAACCTCAGCTCGCTTGCAACCCCTTCCCCAGCAACTGGTGAAATTGATGCACGGCGACTTCCATCTTGGGAGAGAAGCGGCCTCGGCGATAGAGGCGGGATTGCACGCCTTGGTGGACGCTCTCGACGATGGCTTCATCTTCGAGTTCGGTGAGGTGGAGGAGGTCGCGCTGGGCGTCGTCGTAGAGATCGGGTCGCCAGACAAAGCTCTCAAAACGAATTCGAGTCTGATGCAGGGACAATGGCTCCACCAGATTGAGGGACAGGCCCCAGGGATAGAAATTCAGCATCAGGTTGGGGAAGAGCCAGAAGTAATAAGCGGCGATCTGTTTCCCCGCATCGGGATGATCAGAAGGTAGCTCAAAGCTTGCTTCTCCCTCGCGGGCAATGCCGAGTTGGAGATTGCCGTAGGGGAACAATTCGTAGCCATATTCCTTGTAGTTGATGACCTGATTGAGTCCGGGGTGGACAAAGGGAATGTGAAAGCCTTCCAGGTAATTGTCCACGTACAAGGCCCAATGCGCTTTCACCTCATAGGTCCGGGAATGCTCCGGCAGATGGGTAAACTCATCTAGCGGCATCCAATTCACCCGGTCGAGAACGGGCTGCATCCATTCCGAAAACGGAAAGGCAGGGTCCAGACTGCTGAACAACAACTCTCCCAATGATTCCAGCGGGAGCTTGGGAAGGTGGTCTTCTTGGGAGGGGAAGTTTTTGGCCTCCTGAAATTCAGGCATGGACTTGAACTGTCCATCCAGACCAAAGCGACGACCGTGGTAGCGACAGCGCAATTCCTGACAGCGCCCTGCTTGTAAGGCCAACAAATTGCCGCGGTGGGTACAGACATTGGACAGGCAGGCCAATTCTCCCGCCTGGTCCCGAGTCAGCAGCAACGGCTCATTCAAGAATCCTTCCAGCAACGGAAATGGCTGTACGGAGTTGGTTTCGGGCAGGATGCTTTGCATGCCGATGCAGTGCCATGCTTTGGCAAACACCTGCTCTTTGATTTGCTCGAAAAGAGGCCCACTGCGATAAAAATCAGCTGGGAGGGTATGGGCTTCGGAAATGTCAGGGTGAATGTAGTAGGGAGAAGCGTTCATAAAGCTAGGTAACATCTGATTATCAGGCTTTTCTCTACAATTCTCATTCCGAAAATGGGGAGAGGCCGCGTTGCTGGCAGAGGTCAGACGTCAGAGCGCTTCGCTGTCAGATGGAGAAGCTGCGTATGGGGGCTCTTTTTCACCCTCGATCTCCCCAAGAAAGCAGACATAAAAAATACGCCTTTGTCCGAGATCATGAGAGATCTCACACAAAGGCATTGTTATGATCAGAAAAGGAACCTCTGAATCCTGTTCCCTGTCGAACGACGGGAGATCCCGAACATCGGGAAGCCTTGACTATTCCTCTTCTTCCTTCAGGTCAAAGCCTTCGAGGAAAGCGGTAGAATACACGCCGGAGCGGAATTTCTCGTCTTTCATCAATTGCTTGTGGAAAGGAATCGTGGTCTTGACTCCTTCGACGATGAATTCCTCTAGCGCACGGGACATTTTGGCGATGACGGCCTCTCGACTGGGGCCCATGACGATCAGTTTGCCGATCATGGAATCATAGAACGGAGGGATCACGTAGCCGGAGAAGGCGTGGGTGTCCACTCGTACATTCTGCCCACCGGGTTTGTGGAAGTAGATGATTTTGCCGGGAGAAGGACGGAAATCCTTGAAGACATCCTCGGCATTGATGCGCACTTCCATGGAGCAGCGGTCTTTGACGCGCTCGTAGGGCTTGTCCAGCACTTCGCCCGCAGCTACCCGGATTTGCTCCCGGATCAGATCCACGTCGAAAATCTCTTCGGTCACGGGATGCTCCACCTGGATTCGGGTGTTCATCTCCATGAAGTAGAAATTGCCGTGCTTGTCGTACAGAAATTCGACCGTTCCTGCGCCTTCGTAGCTCACGTATTGGGCAGCTTTGACGGCGGCGTCTCCCATGGCCGCCCGGGTCTCGGCGGACAATACCGGACAAGGCGTTTCTTCCACCAGCTTTTGGTGGCGACGCTGTACGGTACAATCCCGCTCGGCCAGGTGATGCACGTTGCCGTGCTGATCAGCCATGATCTGGATCTCTACGTGGCGGGGTTCCTCCACGAATTTTTCCAGGTACAAGCCATCGTTGCCAAAGGAAGCTCCGGATTCCGCTTTGGCTGAATTCCAGGCATCTTCCATCTCGTCTGGAGAAAAGACTTTCCGCATCCCTTTTCCTCCTCCTCCGGCAGTCGCTTTCAACAGCACCGGGTAGCCAGCTATTTCTGCCTCTTCCAACGCTTGCTCCAACGAAGCCAAAATGCCTTCAGAGCCAGGGACCACCGGAACTCCGGCGGCAATCATGGAGGCTTTGGCGGTGGCTTTGTCTCCCATGGAATCAATCACCTTGCCACTAGGCCCAATGAATTTGATGCCATGATCTTCACATAGCTGGGAGAATTCCGCGTTCTCAGACAAGAATCCATAGCCCGGGTGAATGGCATCTACCCCGCAGATTTCGGCGGCGGAGATGATGTTGACCATGCTTAGGTAGCTGTCTTTGCTGGAAGGCGGGCCAATACAGACGGCCTCATCCGCAAAGCGAACGTGTAGGCTGTCTTTGTCTGCCGTAGAATAGACCGCAACAGAGCGAATGCCCATTTCCCGGCAGGTACGGATCACCCGGAGAGCAATTTCTCCCCGGTTGGCTATCAGTATTTTTTTAAACATTGGTATCGATCAAAAAGAGCACCTGGTCATACTCAACAGGTTGAGCATTTTCGACCATGATTTTGACAATTTTTCCGCTCACTTCTGCTTCCAGTTCATTGAAGAGCTTCATGGCTTCAACGATGCAGAGCACGTCTCCTTGTTGAATCTCGTCTCCCACCTTGGCGAAGGGAGGAATCTCTGGGGAAGAAGAACGATAGAAGGTCCCGATCATGGGAGACTTGAATTCGTACAGGTTGCTGGTGTCTTCTTCTTGCGCAGGTACCGGAGCCTCTTTTGCGGGAGGGGGAGTCGGTACTGCGGCCGGGGCAGCCTGAACTTGTGGAACGGAGGCAGGAATCGCGGCTACCGGTGGGGCAGCAGCATAGACTACCTGATTATCAGCTTGCTCTCGCTTGATGGTCAGCTTGAAATCCTTTTTCTCAATCTCGACCTCACTCAGGCTGGATTTGTTGACCAGTTTGATGAGGTCCTGAATTTCCTTGAATTCCATAGGACAAGGAGGGTTTGGAGTGTAAATAAATGGGAAGATGCCCGTGACTTGCCTAACGGGGGCAAAACTATTCTTTTACGCGCTCGACGTAAGACTTCGAAGAAGTATCAATTTTGACCTTATCCCCAATGTTGATGAACAAGGGCACCCGAATTTCGGCTCCGGTGTTGACCGTTGCAGGTTTCAGGGTGTTGGTGGCGGTATCTCCTTTGAGGCCAGGCTCGGTGTAGGTGATTTCACGAATCACGTGTTGAGCCATCTCTACGGTCAAAGGATTGTTATCATTGGTGTTGAACAGAACTTCTACCGTTTCTCCTTCTTCCATCAAGTCCATGGCGTCAATCATGTTGGAGTTGATCATGATCTGCTCGTAGGTCTCTTGATCCATCAATACCAACATTTCTCCGTCCTGGTAGAGATACTGATACTTGCGACGCTCCACCCGAATCTCGTCAATCTTGGAGCTGTTGTTAAAGGTGTCTTCAATGACTTTACCCGTAGTGAGGCTCTTCATCTTCACCCGTACAAAAGCCGCTCCTCGTCCCATTTTCACGTGCTGAAATCCAGTTACGGAGTAGATGTCGCTTTTGTAGCGGAAGGTCAGTCCATTACGGATATCTGAAATATTTGCCATAAAACACTTGTTAGCATAAATAAAACAGGTGCGCAAGTTACAAAAAATCCCCGGAGTTATGGTTCATTCGGAGCGCGGTAAAAGTGAGATGTCGTCAACCTCCCCGAATATGGAAGGGGTAATAAGCTGTCTCTTACTCGGTTACGAAAATCATATCGAGATAGACCTGCTGAATTGTGGTAGTAGGAGTGGTTCTCAAAAAAATCGAAGGCATAACTCTCTACCGACTCAAGAACAGAAGGGACACTTTTTGTTCCCAACAGTCGGGCATTGCTCGTGAACTCTTTTCCGAATCTGACGACCTGAAAAGGAGAGAACTGAATTTGTTGCCAAGGGATACGTCTTGGGGGCCCTGCAAGTCGGCGGGTGTTGGCATCAAGGCTCTGAATACTCAAGGTAGAATCGCCAGGAAATTGGAGCAAACAAGCGATAGATTGTACGTAATCGGGGCTGATGCCTTGAATCGGGGCGGAGAGAGCAACTTCGTTGAGCGGAGCGTAGGCCAGTTCGTGATACAGCAATACCCGCTGGGAATCAAGCGGCAGGTAAAATACTTCTGCGAAATAAGCTGGAGTCAAGGTTGGCTGTCCCTCCAATGACCTTCGAACGATCGAGCCCCCATCCAGCGGAAGAAAGCCCATTTCCTGCCTGTTGCTATCGACGACAAGCAGTTCCTGCCGACCCACTGCCAAAAAGTGCCCTTGTAAGCTGTCTAGCGGAATCCGCTGAACCAGAGACTCGGAGGAGAGGTCCAGCTCAATGATTTCGTTGCCCATGCTTAGCCACAACTGCGTGGCATTTCCAGTCATGGCCAATAAGGGCCCTGGCGACCATTGTTCCTCCCACGCCCAGGTACTTTGTGTACCCTTGACTTGGATCAGATGGGTCTCGGAATTCTCTTCCCCTTGGTACAGCAAATAGGCCGCCTGGGTAAAGGGATAATAGGCTTCGTCGGCATCGAACTGGCAGGCCACGATCCCACTCAGGATCATCGCTGCTCCAATCAATCGAATGGATAGCAAGCCTCGACGCATATGCTAGAATGAATCAGCTATCAACATAGCCCTGATCAAGCCCTTCGTCTGCCATTAATCGTAGGCCCAGGTCAAATAAATGGACCCCCAGGCAAATCCCCCGCCAAAGGCCGCCAACATCAATTTGTCGCCTTTTTTGAGCTTCTTTTCCCACTCCCACAGACAAAGGGGAATGGTCGCATTGGTGGTGTTGCCATAGCGGTCGATGTTGATCATGACCTTCTCTTCTGGCAGGCCTGCTCGGCGAGCGGTGGCGTCGATGATGCGTTTATTGGCTTGGTGAGGCACCAAATAGGCCACATCATCGCCGGTGAGATGATTCTTTTTCATGAGGGCGGCGGTGATGTCTGCCATCCCTTTTACGGCATGTTTGAAAACGGTCCGACCGTCCTGGTAGATGAATTGTTCCTTGTTTTTCAAGGTTTCGAGCGTGGTCGGGTATCTGCTGCCTCCTGATTTCTGGAGGAGGTAATTGGCTCCACTTCCATCTACTTCAAAGGCCGAATCCTGCAGGCCATCGGCATCTTTGCTAGGTTCTAACAACACGACCCCGGCCCCATCTCCGAAGAGGATGCAGGTATTTCGATCTTCATAGTTGACTCGCATGGTCATATTGTCTGCGCCGATCACCAAGACTCGCTGGTGCATGCCACTGGCTACGAACTGGGCTCCGGTCTGCAAAGCATATAAAAAGCCGGAACAAGCTGCATTCATGTCAAAGCTCCAGGAATTGGTGGCTCCTACTTTGTCAGCGATGATATTTGCCGTAGCTGGGTAGACAAAATCCGGTGATACCGTTGAGCAGATGATGAGATCTATGTCTTCAGCCGAATAAGGCGTTTTGGCCAATAGGTCTTTGACTGCTTCTATCGCCATATCGGAAGTCGCCCGATCCTTATCCAAAATGCGGCGTTCAACAATTCCAGTGCGTTCTCTGATCCACTGATCGTTGGTATCGACCATTTTTTCCAGATCCTTATTTGACAGGATTTGCTCTGGTACATAGCCTCCTACCGCAGTAATGGCAGCTGTTATGCTCATGTTGAATGATTTAAGGTTCTATTCAAGCAGCACAAAAAAGCAGCTTTTCACTCGTAAATCCAACCGCATTGATTTTTTACCCCTTTGTGATAGTTCTGTGATATCCTAGAGGCAATTTGCGAGTGTTCCTTAATTCGCTTCACGCACCACTGCTTCCTTCCTTAATTCTGTCCATTTGTCGGGATTCCTACCCAACCATGTGAAGGGAGTGCCGACCTCCTAACCACTCTATTCTATGCAACGCCTATTCCCCCGAATGTGGCTACTGGCATTTCTGTGGCTGCCTTTTGCCACGAGCCAAGTAGCTATTGCCGAACCACTGCCAAACACTTGCGATGGCGGTACCATCCAATCCGCGATGGGAAGTGATACTTTGTTTTACTGTCGAGCCGGTGCCGGAGGTGGTACGGGTATGTTTGCATTTGACAGCACGACCACTGCTAGCGACAACTATGCGTATGTCGTTACCGATGACCAAGGAATTATTTTGGGTCTTCCTCCTGCAGACATGGTGAATTTCACCGGAGCACCTGCAGGAGAATGCTGGGTATGGGGCTTGTCCTACACCGGAAATCTGACTGCTCAAGTAGGGGATGACGCGACCTCTACCATGTTGTCCGATGCTTGTTTTGACTTGACTAGCAACTTCATCGTGGTTTTTCGAGATTCTGTAGATGGGGGAGACGTCAGCACAGTTGATGGAGCCGACACCACCTATGTGTGCATCGACGGAACGGATCAGTTTGTTTCTTTTGCATCTCAGAATGCGGTGGGACCGAACTTCGCGTATGTGGTAACCGATGACCAAGGGACCATCTTGGGTCTGCCTCCTGGCAACACCGTGAACTTCGCTCCTGCTGGGGTAGGCGAGTGCTGGGTCTGGGGTTTGTCTTACTCTGGGGACATCACCGCTGCTATGGGCGACAACGCTCTGACTACTGACTTGACCGATGGCTGCTTCGATTTGTCTGACAACTTCCTAGTTGTGTTCCGTCAGGAATTGGGACTGGAGATTGATTACAAAAACAGTGAGAACGGTGGCAGCGCGGTTACCAACCGGACCATCAAGCCTCAACTCCGCGTGAAGAATGTGGGAGAGAAGACCCTCGACCTGAGCCGCATCACCATGCGCTACTGGTTCACCGAAGACGTAGCTGGTACCTACTATTCCATGTGCCAGGGATCAGATGCTGGTTGTACCTATACGACGGTAAATCTGACTAGCTTCACCCCAGCGGTACCAGGAGCTGATGCATACTTGGAGGTAGGGTTCACCAGTGGGACCATCATGCCAGGAGAGCGAGTGAATACTCGGAGCCTCATCCGTCGCAACGATGGTCAGAACTTTGATGAATCTGACGACCACTCCTTCATTGGGCGCGCCCTGGATCACGTCATGAACCCCAATGTAACCCTGTACTACGACGGCAACCTGATTGCTGGGGTAGAACCCGCAGGATACAGCGGACAGCGTCTGGCCAATCAGAATGCTGAAGTTGGGAACGTGATGGAAGTAGCGGTGTATCCGAATCCATTCATGCAAAAGGTAGAGTTGGAGTTGGACGAAGCGCCAGCCGAAGGCTACCAAGTGCGTCTCACCAACCTGCAAGGACAGGTAGTATTCAGTGGCATTCGCTATGGACAAAAAGAAACCCTTCAGGTAGATCAACTGCCTGCTGGTATGTACATCCTTCAGGTAGAAGCTGGCGAAGCTCGCTTCACCGAACGGGTGATCAAGCAGTAATGATGCTTTGAAAAGGGAGAAATGTTTGGCCCGAGGGGCTGGGCATTTCTCTTTTCAACAACTACCCATTGCTCTTTTTTATTAACCTTATTCAAACCGCATCATGAAACGATTCCTTACCTTAAGCTTTCTGGGAGGGCTGATCTTACAGCTTTCCTCCCTGCAAGCTCAGGTCGTCATCAATGAGGTCCAGTACCAAGGGACCGATCGCATTGAATTGAAAAACCTGGGTGCAGGCATGGCCAACATCAGTGGCTGGTGGATTTGCCATTTGTTCAGCTACAGTGCCTTTTCGAGCTTGACTTTAGAAAGTGGTAGCCTCAACATGCCTCCGGGTTCTATCACCGTATTGAGTGGGATGTCCCTCAACAACACCAGTTCCGATTTAGGGATTTACAGCACCAACAGCTTTGGTTCCTCCACGGCGATGCAAGACTTCGTTCAGTGGGGAACCGGCGGGCAAGGCCGTGAATCTGTCGCTGTTACCAAAGGCATTTGGACTGCTGGAGACTTTGTGCCTACCGTAAGTATGATGAGCGCTTCCATCGAATATGATGGAGCCGGGGATGCTTCTTCCGACTGGTTCGAGCAGGCTTCTCCTACCTTCGGCATGGAGAACGGCATTCTCCAGACTTGCGACGGGGGAATGGTTTCTTCTACGGCTGATACCCTGACCTATTGTCAAGGCATCGGTTCTGGGGTGTTTTCCTTCGATAGCACGACAACTGCTACCGATTCCTACGCCTACGTAGTAACGGATAACAATGGGATCATCCTGGGACTCCCTCAAGGGGACATGGTGGACTTCTCCCCAGCGCCTCCGGGAGAATGCTGGGTATGGGGCTTGTCCTATACCGGCAACATCACGGCTCAAGTCGGAGACGATGCGACCATGGTGAATTTATCTGATGGCTGCTTTGATTTATCTGACAACTTCATCGTTGTCTTCCGAGACACCACCAGTGGAGGGATGGTTTCTACTTCAAATGGAGAGGATTCTGCCACGGTTTGTTTAGGTGCTGGTCCTACGACTTTGTCATTTGATAGCACCATGGCTGTCGGACCCAACTTTGCCTATGTAGTTACCGACCTTGCCGGAACCATCTTAGGCTTGCCTCCTGGGGACATGGTCAATTTTGGCCCCGCTGGTCCTGGCACCTGCTTGGTGTGGGGATTGTCCTACTCTGGGACCCTCACCGCTCAACTAGGAGATGATGCGACCTCTGTTGCTCTCTCAGATGCCTGTTTTGACCTCTCTGACAACTTCGTAACTGTCATTCGGGAAGACACGGTAGATGGCGGCATGGTGATGACGGCTGCTGGAGAAGACACCGTCTATTATTGTGTAGCTGGAACTGGTGGTGGAAGTGGCATGATC
>JBCCCJ010000045.1:0-11482 GCA_039033615.1 Bacteroidota bacterium | reverse complement strand
GGCAAAAGAAATCGTGCAAATCACCCAGGATGCCGTCTTTGTTGCTCACAATGTTCGCTTTGATTTCAGCTTCTTACAGCATGCTTTCCGGCGATTGGGCTACAAATTCACCCGCAAGCAATTGTGCACGGTCAAGCTGAGTCGCAAAAAAATGCCCGGCCTCAAATCCTATAGCCTGGGAAAATTGTGCAAGCACCTCAGCATTCACAACGAAGCCGCTCACCGGGCAATGGGAGACGCCAAGGCGACCCTGGAATTGTTCCAGCAGTTGATTCAGGATCCGCGTGGCAAGCCCATCAAAGACTCCCTCGCCCTGGAAATTGCCCTCAACCGACTTCCCCCTAACCTGGCTAAGGAAACCGTAGATGATCTGCCGCAGACCGCCGGAGTGTATTATTTCCTGGATGCGAAAGGGATCATTTTGTACGTGGGCAAAAGCAACAACATCCGAAAACGGATTCTCTCGCACTTCCAGGGGGCGCATCGCTCTCGTCGCACCATGAACATGATCGAACAGATCTACGATCTGAGTTATGAGGAGACCGGAAGTGAACTGATCGCCTTGTTGCTGGAAAACGAGGAAATCAAGCGCATTCAGCCCCGCTTCAATCGGGCCCAGCGCCGGAAGCATCATAAAATCGGGGTGTATTCGCAAGAAAATGAAGATGGCTACCTGACCTTTTATCTGGATGAATATGATTCAGAGCAGCGACCGCTGGCGGGATACTCAGGCCGACTGCAAGGAGAAGGGGTGTTGGAAAGCAGGGGACGTCAGTTTCAGTTGTGCGCGAAATTATATGGGGCCGAAAAAGGGCCTGGGAGGTGTTTTCACAATCAACTCCACATTTGTCTGGGCGCTTGTGTCGGAGAGGAATCTCCCGAAGACTACAACGAACGGGCTCGCCGAGCGATGTCTGTGCTCAGCTTTGGTCGCTCAGATTTGGAAAGCTTTCTGGTGGTGGGAAAAGGAAGAGAGCCAGAGGAGCGTTCGGTCGTTTGGATCAACCAGGGCAACTATATGGGCTATGGATTTCTGGATGAAAGCCTGATGTCGGCAGGACAGGAGGAATTATTGGAAGCCATTCCGCGAAGAAAAGAATTGCCAGATGTACACCGCATCATTCAAGGCTACATCAAGCGTCACCCCAAGGAAGTGATCAGCCTGCCCAATCAGCCGATTCCCTATTAGGAAGGAGCTCATATGGAGAGGCGTACGCTTTTTCTTCTTATCTTTGTTTCAGCCATACACGCCACAACTCCTGTTCCCATGAAGCGTCTGTTCTATCTGGTGATGATCATCAGCCTGCCGCTCATCACATTTTTTCAATTTGATCGGTATCGGCGGTTTCATCCTCCGACAGAATACGCTCATCCGATTCACCAGGACATTGATTACGGGTATCATGACCCGGCAGTGGTGTTGGAATACCTGACCGCTGCGCAACAGACAGGCACATATGCTCGCCATCTTTGGCGGGAACATCGCCTGGATGTGAAGTCTGTCGACCCCAAAGCCGCAGAATTTCAACCTGAAATAGCAACTTACCAGCAGTACGTAGCCACCACCCAATTTCTGGAAAAACGCTTGCTCCAATCAGCTCAATGGAAAGCTGCTGGCAAGAAAAATGCAGAGATTCAAGCATTGGAAAACGGTTCCCAGAACGAACGCCAACAAGCTTATGAGCAATGGACCAACAATCCGGTCTTGGCCCGGGTAGGGGATCAGGGGCCGATTGTGTACGAAATCCAGCGCAGGTTGCAAGCACTTGCTTATGAATTGCCGTTGGATGGCATCTATCGCTCTGAAACCCAGCGCGACGTGCAAGCCTTTCAAACCAAGCAACAATTGTTTCCAAGCGGAATCGTTGATAAACAGACATTTTTGAGACTATTGAACCAATAAGCATGGCCAAAGATCAAGCAACCCTTCCTGCTCAAGACGATCCCGGTTCTCAACTAGGGGCGATCCAAAATATCATCCTCGGCCCCGCGATGGCGGAGTTGAACCACCGCATGGCAGAGGTTCAAGCGAACATTGCAACCCTGAATACGGGGGTGGATGATCGCTTCCAGGCCCTCGCAGAGAAAGACCTGTCAGCCATTCAGGCAGACATCAAAGCGCTGGACGAACGGCTGCAGCAATTCCAGCAAATGGCGGAAGCAACCATGGTGAAACTGGAAGAGGAGAAAACCAGTCGCGCTCGTTTGGGGCAACTGCTGGTCGAAATGGGGCAGGATTTGATGAAGTAACCTCAGCGTTGCAGGCAGAGATCGGAAAGACCGTTTTGCTGTCAGGGAAAACACACGCTCCACCTTTCAATCAAGCGTACGAATGGCAAAAGTATTGAACAACCTCCAGGAACTAGATGCGTTGGTCGGCCAGGAGTTGGGCGTATCGGAATGGATGACCGTGAGCCAGGAAATGATCAATCAGTTCGCGGAAGCGACAGGGGATCACCAGTGGATTCACACCGACGTAGAACGGGCCAAAACAGAATCTCCTTTTGGCGGGCCGATTGCCCACGGTTTTTTGACCTTGTCGCTGGCTTCTCATTTGTTGATGAGCCTGCTTCAAATCAAGTCGGTCAAGATGGGCATGAACTACGGCCTGAATAAGGTTCGCTTTACCGGGGCAGTTCCTGCCGGGAGTCGGGTGCGCATGCATGCTCGACTCCTAAGTTCTGACCCCTATGCTGGCAATGGTCGCAAATTTGTCGCTGCTTGTAATTTTGAATTGGAAGGGCAGGAAAAGCCCGTTTGCGTAGCGGAATTCGTTGCGTTGAGCTTTGAATGACGGCTAGGAATCTATGCTGAAGAAGACGGAAGGTATCGTATTGCGGACCCTGAAACACCAGGAGTCGAATCTCATCACGACCATTTATACCCGGGAATATGGGTTGCGGTCCTTCATTTTGACTGGCTACCGTTCCGCTCGCTCACGCAAACGCCATAGCTATTTTCAACCGCTATCCATCATTGAGGTGGTGTACATGGAGCGGGCCAATCGCGATTTGCAAAAGGTCTCAGAAAGCAAGCTTTCTGTTCTGCTCCACGAGCTACAAACTCATCCCATCAAATTGTCGTTGGGGCTGGCCATCGTGGAGATCTTTTTCGATACGGTCAAAGAAGTGGAGCAAAATCTCCCCATGTACGAGCAATTGCGCACCGTCATTCTGGCCTTGGACAAAGCGCCCAAACGCTTGATCCAATTGTTCATTTGGTTTTTGCTGCACCACACCCGGTACTTGGGATTCTTTCCTCACGACCAAAGCGATGGTTCTCGCTTTGCTTCCTTTGATCCCAAAAGTGGCGTTTTCCAGGCCGTCCCCCATGATGGCGATCCGGTGGGGCAAATGCTCCGATATTTTGTTTACGTAAAGCCGACCTTATTGCCGGAGGCAGATTCCTGCCAGAATCTTCGCTTTGATAGCAACATCAAGCGTCACTTGATTCGGACCCTGTTTGAATATTACGAAGCCCACATTGACGGCTTTCGCTATCCCCAGACCATGAAAGTGTTTGCAGAAGTATTTGGCGAATGAAATCTGCCCCAGCATTCTGCGCAACTTTCCCCATATTTGTGGGTTATTAGAAAAACAACCAACCATGAAGTCTCTAACGTTGCTCCTACTGGGGCTGCTTCCGCTGATGCTGATGGCTCAAGATTCAACCCTTCCCCACAAACTGTATCTGATCCCTGGTCAGGCAGGTGATGCCCGCTCCTTTCAGTTTCTGGACTTAGATCCAGCCTACGAAGTCGAAATCCTGGAACATATCTTACCTGAAAAGGGCGAGCGCATGGAGTCTTACGCCCAGCGCATGGCCGCTCGAATCGATACCACCCGGCCTTTTTCTCTGGTGGGAGTATCCCTCGGAGGCATGGTCAGCATGGAGATGAGCAAACACTTGAATCCCACGCAGGTGATCCTCATTGCCAGTGCCAAAGGCAAAGACGAAATCCCTTTTCGCTACAAGATGTTGCGGGCCTTGCCTCTGTATAAGGTGTTTGGCGGCAAATTTTACGTAACTGCTACCAATATCGTGCGCCCTTTGTTTGAGCATGACAGCAAAGAAGTCGATGACATCTCCCGCGCCATGCTGGAAGATTTACCCCCCAAATTTCTTAAACGCGCGATTCACTGCATCGTTCACTGGCGCAACGAAGAAGTCCCCGAATATCTGGTTCACATTCACGGAGACCGGGACAATACCTTGCCGTACAAGCACATCGAAGGCGCGATCTGTCTCGAAGAAGGCACCCACATGATGATTCTCACCCGCGCTAAGGAAATCAGTGAGATCATCAATCAGACGATGGCTGAGCGACTTCAGGAGGGGTGAGAAATGAAATGGTCATAGGCTGCTTTCAGCAGAGGCCGTTGAATGGGCAAGACTTGGCCTAGGTAAAACCTTTCAAATTGCTGGAAACCAAACCTCCGAAAGGCTGCATAAGGAAAGTTCGCTTGCAATGCTTCTGTGAGCTTCTCAAACCATTGACTGAGCAAAAACTTCAGCCCCTCTTTTTCGATCTTGCCTTCTATATATCCCACAAAAAAAACATTCAAATTTCGAAGCGCATCATCCACTACTTGCTTCCTCGCTATGGTCAAAGCGTCTCGGTCCAGTTTACAACGCTTGATGGTCTCCTTTCCTTGATCTGTTTCTCCCTGGATGGTTCCCTCTGGCTCAAAGGTGAAATGGTCGGAGGGGTTGGGATCGTATTCAGGATTGATGATGAGGGCTTGCTCATCAAGTAGGGGAGACTGATCGTGGGGTAAGGAGAGTGGTACTTGATCGCCATCTGATTGTAAGCGAGGGCTTCTCACCCTATTTCCTGCAATCGGGAACCAGCTATTTTTCGCGATATTGCAGGTAGGGCAAGCCAATAGCAAATTTTCCCATTCATGGCCTAGCCAATAGTACCCAGCGTGGCTTGTGTCATCTTTCAAGGTGTTTTTCGGGCGATAGTGCTCGACTTGGGGCGTTGCCACGGGGCGAATCTTGACCTCGCAATAGCAGCATTTACCGTGATGAGCTACTTCCAGCGCTTCTCTTACGGTTGGCTTGTTATAGTAAGACCCTTTGAAATCCTGATTCTGAATGTTTTCACGCACCTTTGCCCGACAGTTGGTGCCAGTCAGAACTGCTGGAGAGGCTCCTTTTTTAACCTTGATCATCTCCTTACTTGGTAAACATGTCCTTCGGAAACTCTCCGCCTTGTTCGGCAAACCGCCTCAGCCGGGTTGCTACTTCATCCTGAAATTCAACTTCCTCCATATCTTCTTCCGTTCGAAGACTTTCTAAGGATCGATTGGCAGTAGGAATCAGCGCTTGAAAGCCAAACATCTCTGACGAAAGAATCAGGTTGGGGGTCAGATTTTGGACCTCTGTTTCCATCACCTGGACGATTGCATGCCCAGCATCCCGTCGTTCGACTTTCCAAAATATGCTGTTCTCTGGTGCACCCAATAGCGAAATGGGGCTATGAGTTGAGGCAATGAACTGAACTTTTGGAAATACTTGGGAAAGCAAAGTCGGTAACTGCTTTTGCCAACTTGGGTGCAGGTGTAGATCAAGTTCATCTATCAGGACAATCCCTTTTAGCTCGTTGGGCTTGGTATATTCTCCATCTGGTGAAGCAGAACTTTTATTTGCGCTGAGACGCACATACATGTCTCCTACCAATCCAATGATACTTCTGATTCCAGAGGCCAACTTATTCAAGGAAACGGGTTCAGCAAATAACTCTCCAGTTTCAGGGTTCTTTTCGTGGTAAAGGAGTATGCGATGCTTCTTGTCAAAAGAAATGTGGTCTAATCCAGGAATTACTTGGGTCAGCAATTGCTCCAAGCTTGCGAACTTGTTGGTGTCTTCGTAGTAAGCGAATTTCAGTTCTGTTTCTATATTCTTAAGGAGACCATCCTGAAAAAAGAGGGAGTAGATAGGACTGGAAGATTTACTCTCTTGATTTTCAGAAGCTTCGCTTTGGAGGGTGAGTCTTTGGGGACCATAGCCGCAAACTTGAGCAAGCGGATGAAGAAAATCTGGATAGGCCAATTCGTTGAAGAACGTCTTGCTTGTTTGTGGGTTGGAGACGGCGTAGGCAAGTGAAATTCCCTTTTGAGAAGGAACTCCCTGGATATGATGACCTAGTAATCCCATCGCAATCGCTTGGAGAACTAAGGTTTTTCCAGCACCATTATTTCCCGTCAAAAAAATCCATGGAGCTAGCTGCGGAATATCAGGAAGGTGAATCCCTTTCAAAGCATGGTAGGAATCAATCTGGACGTTTTGGAGAGTGATTCTTTGATTCTGATCCGTAGCCTGTTTTTGCTTGGCTTGGATGGCGACAAGGGAGGTCTTAAATGATGTTGGCGGAATCGGTTTGAGCCAACTTACCTGTTCAAACTCTGAAGAATGAATCAAGTCTGATAGGGCTTCCAGAATCTTGGGGAGACTTTGGCGATAATAGGGCTGTTCTGGTGTGATTTGGAAATGACCATCTGTCGTACCCTGTTGTAGAGTGCCAATGGAATGAAAACTTCCCTTCAGAAACTCAAGCCATGATGTTGATTGATCTTTTGAAAACCATGCATCAAGACTGATCGTGCCTGACTTGTGAATAGAGACTTCCAGATTATCTTTATGCTGGGAGGTGGAGACTCCTCGGCTTTCTGTAAAGAACAAATTTACCCAATTGTCATTTCCAGGGAACCACCAACCTTGTTCCAACTTTGAGTCTGAAGGATCACGAAACAGGTAGGCAAGCGGCTTTCTTCTTTCTCGATTATGAGCCAAGAGAAAATCAAAAAGGTCCTGGTGCAAATCAGAGATTGCTAATTTCATAGAGTTAAGGTACGCCTTTTTGTGAATGAATGATAGCCTTACTTCAATTAAGGATCGCCCATCAAACAATTTTCACTCCCCCCACATCCGTCTCAAATACTCCTGGATCTTTTTTTCCGAACCAACGGCTTTAGGACGATAAAAACGAGTGTCCTTCATTTCTTCAGGCAAAAACTCCTGGTGGTTCGCTTCGCCTTGGTGATCATGAGAATATTTATAGCCTTTGCCGTAGTTCATATTTTTCATGAGGCGGGTAGGCGCGTTTCTGAGATGAAGCGGCACCGGATGCGCTGGTTGTTTGCGGACATAACTCATTGCTTCGTTGATGGCCGAGTAGGCGGCATTGCTTTTCTCGCTGGTCGCCAGATAGGTGGTGGCCTGGGAAAGAATGATGCGAGCTTCCGGCATCCCGATCACCTGGATGGATTGAAAACAAGCATTGGCGAGTAAAAGGGCGTTGGGATTCGCGTTTCCGATGTCTTCTGAAGCCAGGATGATGAGTCGCCGGGCGATGAATTTGATGTCTTCCCCTCCGTCTAGCATCCGCGCCAAATAATAGACCGCCGCATCAGGATGGCCCCCTCTCACCGATTTGATGAACGCAGAGACCAGATCATAGTGCAATTCTCCCGTTTTGTCATACAAGGCGACATGCTCTTGCGCACTCGCCATCAGCGCCTCATCCGTCATGACCACAGGTTCGTCCTCAGGAAAGGTGCTGACGAAAATTTCCAGCAAAGCCAGGCTCTTGCGGGCATCCCCACCAGCGATGCGATAGAGGGCTTCGATTTCCCGCAACTCTATGGCTCGCGATTGGAGAAGCTCATCTTCTTTGATCGCGCGCTCCATGAGCTTTCGAACATCGGCTGGTTCCAGGGACTTCAGGGTATAGACCTGAGAACGCGACAAGAGGGCCGCGTTGACTTCGAAGGAAGGATTTTCGGTAGTCGCCCCAATCAAGGTGATTCGCCCGCGCTCTACTGCTCCTAGCAAGGACTCCTGTTGGGCTTTGTTGAAGCGGTGAATCTCGTCGATGAAGAGGATGGTGCCGGGGCGTCCTTCGGCAAAGCGCAAGACTTCTCGCACATCTTTGACCCCAGAAGAAACCGCACTCAACTGCCGAAACGGACGTTGGCTATTGCTGGCGATGATCTGAGCCAGGGTGGTTTTTCCCACTCCAGGTGGTCCCCAAAAAATCATGGACGGCACGCGTTGGCTTTGTACCGCTCGCATGAAGGGGCTATTCTCCGCCAGCAAATGCGCCTGCCCAATAACCTCCTCCAAAGATCGAGGCCGCATGCGCTCCGCCAAGGGAGGCAGATGACTGCCCGAAAAACTCGGGGCATTGCTTTGGTCTCCAAACAAGTCCATCCTCAAAGGTACAGAGGGGGAAGAAGAGATGCGAGTGTTTTGCGGCATACCCGCGAATCTGTATCTTGATAAGCATGAGTACTTCCTTTTCCTTGCAGCACGGTCAGCAGCTTTTTGCCGGACAACATTGGCCTGTTTCTTCTCCCAAAGCCGTTTATGGCATCATCCACGGCCACGGAGAGCACGTCGGTCGCTACGGACATGTCGCCGCTTTCCTGAATCAGGCGGAGATTGCCGTTGCGGGCTATGATCATTACGGACATGGCAAAACGGAAGGAAAGAAAGGACACTTCCCGTCTTACGAAGCGGTCTTGGATAGCATGGATGCTTTTCTGGGATGGATGCGGGCGACCTATCCGGGGGCGCCGATCTTTTTGTTTGGGCAAAGTATGGGCAGCAACCTGCTCGCCAATTACCTGCTACAGCGAAAACCGGATATCCAAGGGGCAGTCTTATCCTCTCCCTGGTTTCGGCTGGCCATGAAACCGTCTAGCATGGACGTATTTCTCGCCAAGATGATGCTCAACATCTATCCTTCCTTTACCCAAAGCTCCAAACTCGATGCCCAAGGCTTGTCTCATCGCTCGGAAGTAGTGAAGACCTATCAGGAAGATCCCCTGGTGCATGATCTGGTGAGCCCGGTCGTCTTTGCGAGTTGTGTAGAACAAGGGGAGAAAGCGATTGCGATGGCGGGCGAACTCAGCATCCCTACCTTGCTGATGCATGGAGATCAGGACCCAATTACCTCTTTCGCGGCTTCAGAATCCTTTGCCAAGTCCGCGCCTGATCAACTCCTGACTTGGCGAGTCTGGCCAGGGATGAAGCACGAACTCCACAATGAAACGGTAGAGGCAGAAGTGCTGGCCTATACGTTGGAGTGGCTGGAAACGCAACTCAAAACGATCCCTTCCTCATAGCTCGACCCTCATTCCTTCTCTGGCGATGCGATAGCCAGCTTGCTCCACTTGTTGGGAAGCCTCACTCTTGGGATCGATGAGGGGATTGGTGTGGTTGAAATGGATGAAAATGACCTTGGCTCGGTCTGATGTCGAGAGCGGTTCGAATCGCTCCATGCTTTCCACCACAAAAGGATGGGGGATTTCATCCATGTTTCGCCCCGGCAGTTCCTCCCCATCAAAGAAGGTTGCGTCAAGAAAAGCATGGTCCACCTCCTGGATCCAAGTGAGGATAGAAGCATCCCAGCGTTCCCATTTGTCGATGTCCGGAATGAAGAGAGCCCGCTTGTGGGGGCCTTGGATCACATAGCCGACGGTCTCTGAAAACTCATCCCGATGAGGAACCAGCAAGGGAGTAATGCTCAGGCTATCCCCCAAAGAAATGGGGAGGCCCACTTGGATCGGTTCCAGAGAAATGTTGTGCAGAGAAACCAGTTGACTCCAGGGGCCAAATTGTTTCAGGAATCCCATCATTCTGGGCATGGCATACACCGGAACATCCTGTGCGCCCATCGCTTCTCTCCCGAGGTACATCAGGCCAGTATAGTGTCCCATGTGGGCGTGAGTGAGGAAGATGCCAGCGAGATCCGTTGGTTCATTCCCTTGAGTCAGACTCGCTAGTTGAGTCGGGAAATCGGGGGTGGCTTCGAAGAGCCAACTCTTTTGTTGGCTGCGGTCCGTGAGTCCCAGCGAAACGACTTTTTGGTGTTGTTCAGGATGGCCCCAGACCGCTTGGCAGCAACTCTTGCGACAGGCTGCCTGCGGATAGCCTGCATCCTGAGCAATGCCCAGAATTTGTAGCTGAATTTGGGCAGGAAGGGCAACCGACAAGACTGTCCCAAAGACGAAACAGAACGCAATTTGCAAACGAGACAAGCATTCGTCGAAAAAATGAACACGCATGAGAAGATTTTTGAAAGAAAAAGTTCTGATTCTTCTAGTAAGGGAAACTGCCAAATGATCGCAAAAATGAACCATAGACGAGAAAAAACCAACGGTCCAACGCTGAGAATGATGGAAATCCAGCGAGGAATCGCAAATTGTGAAGGTGAGTGATTTGACAGATTCTGGCACGAGTATTGCCGTTAGAAAGTCAGCACGCTTGCGCTCGTTCGCCTGTACTTTGAAAGCTCTGATTTTTGGTTACCCCGCTAGCTATGAATAGCTCAATGCACCATTGTATCTACCTTGCTTATGCCTCTACTGCCAAGAAAAAGAAAGGCAGTAAGGAACTCAAAGACTTAGAAAAGCGGCTGAATCAGAGCATATTGCCGGCTCAACATTCCCTGCAGCAATTGCTACTCGCCCGCGAAGGCGTACAGGGGCAACCCCTGGGGCATGAATTGCTGGGTGCAGCCCTCACCAATGAACAAATCAGCATCCTGCACCTGATCTCGGAGCCCGCAGATCTGGAGGGGATTTACCTGAATTCAGTTGGCGGAAAGCGGCAAGCCCTCAATTGGGATGAGATCGAACTGAGCGGGCTGAGTGATCTCAGCTTGGTCATCCTGGATGGCGGTGGAAGCCTGGATTGGGCAGAGCGCTTATTGTTCGGTGGAGCTCCCGCCGTGATGGCGTTGCGCTACCAGCAGGGAGAATCCAAAGCAGAAGTTGCCCAACATTTCATTCAACAATTTTATCAGCAGTTGGCTCATGGGCACTCCATCGAGGAGGCCTATCAAGCTGCCATACTCCCTGAGGCATTATTTGTACCCCAGCATACTGTCATCCCCAGTGATCCTTACGATTATTGGGACTTCCGAGAGGCCCTAGAGGGGAAATCCCAATTTCCCTGGGGCCTCTACCTTCTGCCCAATCAAGAAAGCAGCTTGCAGAAAAGCTTCTTTACCGAATTGAGCCTTCCCGAGGTAGTTGAGGTTGAGGAGCCTGTTGTGGAAGAAACAGAGGCGATCACCGAAGTGGTTGAGCCAGTCGAGTCATCTCCCGTTGAGATAGCAGCCACTCTTCCCGAGCAAACGGAGGTCGAGGAAACGCCTGTTGTGGAGGAAACAGAGGCGATCACTGAAGTGGTTGAGCCAGTCGAGTCATCTCCCGTTGAAATAGCAGCCACTCTTCCCGAGCAAACGGAGGTCGAGCAAACGCCTGTTGTGGAAGAAACAGAGGCGATCACTGAAGTGGTTGAGCCAGTGGAGGCATCTCCCGTTGAAATAGCAGCTACTCTTCCTGAGCAAACGGAGGTTGTTGAATCGCCTGTTGTAAAAGAAACAGAGGCGATCACTGAAGTAGTTGAGCCAGTGGAGGCATCTCCCGTCGAAATAGCAGCCACTCTTCCCGAGCTAACGGAGGTC
>JBCCCJ010000044.1:0-11525 GCA_039033615.1 Bacteroidota bacterium | reverse complement strand
CAGGTTTTCGTCTGAACAACAATGCGAAATCAGTTCGCATTCCCATTGAAGTTCAGCACAATGTCATCCTGATTCCGGTGCGCATCAACAAGTCCTTTGAGATGCGATTCATTCTGGATACGGGGGTAAAGACTTCCATTCTGACCGAGCCAGTCATGGCCCATTTCCTGGCGCTTGATTCGATGGCCAAGATCAAGGTCAGGGGGTTGGGCGAAGGAGACCCGATTGAAGCGGATCTAGCACGAGATGTCCGCATGACCTTGCCAGGCATTGAAGGCCGCGGGATCAACCTGTTGGTGCTGCCAGAAGGAATCATCTCCTACTCTGGGATGTTTGGCCAGCCGGTATATGGCATCCTGGGCTATGAATTGTTTGGGCAATTTGCCGTGGAAATCAACTATCGCCAAAAGTACATTCGGGTGTATGACCCCTTCCGGTATCGCCCCGGCAAGAAGTGGGAGTCCATCCCCATCAACATTCGGCGATCAAAGCCCTACGTGACGGCGACCTTGGTAGATCATCGGGGGGAAGAATTAGAAGCCGAATGGTTGCTAGATACCGGAGCCAGCATGGCCGTTTCGTTGTTTGATGATGAGTTGCCTCCTCCAAAGGAGACCATTGAGGCATTTTTGGGGCAAGGGCTCAGCGGGCAAGTGTATGGAAGGTTGGGTCGATCACCCCAACTCCAATTAGGGGAATTCGTGTTTGAAAACATCATCACGGGCTATCCGGCTCCCGAAGCCTTGAGTATGCTCCCGAGTCAGCTCAGTTGGTATGGAAATATTGGGGCAGAAGTCATTTCGCGATTCCGGGTCATCTTTGACTATCCCAATCAACGGCTGCTCCTGCGAAAAACCTCCAAGTTTCGAAAGCCCTTTGATTACAATGTCAGTGGACTGGAAGTGGTCTCGTATGGCAAAAATTTTGATCAGTTTATCATCAACTACGTCCGCCCCAATTCGCCTGCTGCCAAAGCGGGGATCCAGATCAATGACCAAATCCTGAGCCTCAATGGCTTGCCAGTGAACGGCGCGAGAATCGAAGATCTATACGGGAATCTGATGCGCAGGAATGCCAAAACCATCCACTTGAAATTGCGGCGAGGCGACAGAATCATCCGTACCAGTTTTCGGATGTTCTCAGAAATTTGAGCGTTCTGCTTCCCATCCCTTGATTTGAACCTCACAAGCTGTTTTCTTGCAGCTCGTGTACGCTTCCTCCCATTCTTCTGGAATTGTTGCAGCCGGGCATGTAGAAACTGCCCGAGCTGGTCAACAAATGTTGCAACAGGGCGGCAATGCCTTTGATGCTGCTATCGCTGCGACTTTGGCTTCTTTCGTGGCCGAGTCCTCGCTGACCTCCTTTGGTGGAGGCGGATTCATGACGGCCTATGAAGCCCATTCAGGCAAGTCCGCCTTATTCGACTTCTTCGTCCAAACCCCCAAAAGAAGACGCCCCTTAGCAGAGGTCGAATTCATCGAGTCTCACATCAATTTCGGGACGACCCTCCAAAAACAATACATTGGCCGTGGCTCTGCAGCAGTTCCCGGCTGCCCGGACGGTCTGTGGCACATCCATCGAAGATTGGGCTCTCTGCCGATGAAGGTCATCCTGGAACCAGCTTTGAGGCTGTGCAAAGAAGGCATCGTGCTGACGCCATACCAAGCCTACAGCATGAGCATCCTGGAGCCGATTCTGCTACATTCAGCGGAATCTCGGGCCATTTTTGAATATCAAGGTCGCCTTGTTGCAGAAGGAGATCGCATCTATCGCCCTCGCTTTGCTGATACCCTGGAACATTTGGAACGCGACGGAATCCGGGCTTTTTATGAAGGAGAAATTGCCCAGCGATTGGATCAAGAAAGTCGGGAGTCTGGGGGCAGTTTGTTTCTGGAAGACTTGAAACAATACCGCACCATTGAGCGAGCGCCCGTTCGCCTTCCCTTTCAAGATCACCTCCTCCTCACCAATTGCCCGCCTAGTGCAGGGGGGAGCATGATTGCCTTTGGACTGGCTCTGCTAAAAGACCTGAAACTGCCCGCCCCAACAGGCAAGGCGTATGTCAAGTTGCTAGTAGAAGTGTTGAAGGGAATGTCTGCTTTCAGGGGAGCTCAGCTCACGCCCGCGGCCTTACAAGCTGGAGATTGGACCTCATGGTTTGAGCCTGAAGCAGTGAATCCCCTTCGCAAGGAGATGGATTGGTTGGGGAATACCACCCACATCAGCGTACTGGATCAAGCTGGAAATGCCGCCTCCATCACCACCACGATCGGTGGGGCCGCTGGTTTCAATATCCCCGGTACGGGCATTCCCCACAACAATATGCTGGGAGAAACCGACCTGCATCCTGGAGGCATGTACGGCTGGGAACCCGATCAGCGAGTGACTTCCATGATGTCTCCCAGCATTGTGCTGAAAGCAAACCAAGCCCGCATTGTGCTGGGCAGTGGAGGTTCCAGTCGAATTCGAACCGCCATTCTCCAGGTGCTACTGAATCTCATCCAGCATGGGATGCCTGTCGAAGAAGCGGTGTCCTACCCCCGCCTCCATTGGGAGGCGGATCGCCTCAACTTGGAGCCTGGCCTCCTGAGCAGCCGGGAAGCCTTCGACTGGGAAGGCTCAGATGCAACGCATTGGGATGGACCCAATATGTTTTTTGGGGGTTGCCACACGGTCGTATCGACAGAAGCAGGCCTCGCAGGCGCGGCAGATGCCCGCCGAGATGGAGCGGTGCTGAGTGGCTAAAGAGCCCAACTAGGGCCTATTTCTCTACTCCAAAATCAGGATCTTCTGACTCAAGCGACCATATTCGGTGTCTAGGACCAAGGTATAGGTTCCCGTAGCGTAATCCCCCGCATAGAAGAAGAATTTGGATTCCCCCACTTGCAGGACCCCTTCGAACAACTCCTTGACTTCCCTTCCGGCAGGATCGTACAAACGCACGCTGGCTTGCATTCTTTGGGTCGCTTTCACTGGAACGCAAGTGATTGCCTTCGCGGGATTGGGAAAAGCGGCGGGAAAATCAAGCCAATCTGCCAACGGATCGTCCTGGGCCGTTGGTGGGCCGCTCACGTGAAATTCATAGAATCCATCTGGGGCCGTGATCGGGCGTTGGATTTGCTTGCCAGACTGAGCGATGGCATCCAGGTAATAGAATACCGTGGTGTCATTGTACTGAGACGGAATGTATCCCTCCCAGCGGTTCGTAGCGGAATCCACCAAGGTCATAGATGCCAATTGAAAGCCACTTGCCGTGTCGGTGGTGTAGTACACCTGGGCGGATTGAATGCCCGAACGATGCTGGATTTCTGCTGAGACCAAATAATCATTCAGGTTGTCGTCGGTATCGCGGAGTCGTCGGTGGGTAATCAACAGCGGGTCTCTGACCCCGATGGCGCGGGTGATGCAATGCAGGGCACCACTTGCTGGAATGATTTGGTTGCAATTGATGCCGACCACTTCATAGCCGGGCAATTGTTCGCCGATGATTCGGAGAGCCGTGGAATCATATTGCTGCTCGTAGGTAGGAACCAGGATCATTTTGTTGACGAATACTGCATTGGCATAGGTGCGGTAATGCGCCCCTGGCGTATCGGGATAATTTCCGTTATGAGGCGGCATCGGCACCCGGACCACTTCGAAGGGGTGGCCAAAGGTGGATTGAAACTGACTCAGCACGTATTGCAGGTTGGCTTCGATTTGTGGGCCGTCGGCTTCTCCTTGGGGATATTCTCCGATCAACAAGGTTTCTTCATCCAGCAATTTCATGTGCATGTCGATGTGGTGGATCACATCATACGGCAGGTTGGTCATCTTGACATATTCGTCTATGCCCATGAATCGCTTCATCAGGCTGTCGATTTCAGCCTCAGACTTATTGGTGGGATTGAACTGACCGCCGGGTGCATTTTCTTGCAGGACCAATTCAGAAGAAAAGGCCGTCCCTTGTCCGTCGCTCATGAAATTCCCGCCTGTATGCACCAAATCTTCTGGGGCTGAGGTCATGGAGTACAACGGCAGGTTAAGCAGGTTGGCGATACCCGCAGGCACCACATCGTCTTGTGGACGGGGACGATTGTAGATCCAGTCCACCAGAATCAGGGAATCCACATCATTGGTATAGACGCTGTTCGCCCCGTAGTCCCGCATCCAAATGCTGTTGAAGCCTGTTTGCAGAAAAGATACGTTGTCGAGCGGGACGTTACGCAGGCTGAGATAATCAATCACTGCGGAAGAATCGCTACAAATAATCAAAATCTTACATTGGGTATGCGCGAATTTGACGATGTCTCGCAAGACCGGAATGTATTGGGTCCAGGTGATGGCCAGGTATTCGATTTCTTCCCATTCCGCCATGGTTCGGACCGGATCAGAGGGCGGAACCCGCAAACCGGGGGCTTCTGTGGCCCTGGTTTCCAGGTATTCAGCCATTGCCTCGCGCTCAACGGGAGTTAATCCTTTGGGAAGATCAGAGTTTTGGGCTTGGGCGACGGAAAACACAAAGCCAAAAAACAGCAAGTAAATAAGCGTTTCTTTCATCTGGAGAAAAGTGTCGAGGAGTTAGTCATTCAAGATGCCAATATATTGAAAAGCCTCCAAGCGGATTTTTCTTATTTTCGCCTCAAACCCCAGCAGACCTTCCTGCATGAAAGCCTCCCTCACGGACCATCTTTATCAGCTCAAGGCCGAACAACAAAAGGCATTCGCGATTTTGTTGGACCCGGATCATGTCCCAGCAGATGAAGCCGTGCTGCGTCCCTTGGTTCACCGACTAGAAGCGGCTACGACTGATTTGATTCTCGTTGGAGGAAGTCTCACCGTGGATCGGAACATTCATGCCTTGGTTCCTCTGTTGCAATCCTTGACGCAGTTGCCGATTGTGCTGTTTCCGGGGAGTCCTGAGCAAATTGTATCTGCTGCGGACGGCATCCTGTTGCTTTCCTTGTTGAGTGGCCGCAATCCTGACTATCTCATTGGCCGACACGTAGAAGCGGCCCCACTCCTCAAACAAAGTGAGCTGGAAATTCTGCCTACCGGCTATCTGCTGATCGATGCAGGTGCGCCTACCACGGTCAATTACATGAGCAATACCTTGCCCATTCCCCATAACAAACCACAAATTGCGATGTGTACGGCCCTGGCTGGGGAACAATTGGGCCTTCGATTCATTTATATGGATGGGGGGAGCGGCGCGCAACGGATCATTTCTACGCAGATGGTTTCAGAAGTCTCTGAGCAGTTGAGCATCCCTTTGATGATCGGAGGAGGCATCCGCTCGGGCAGGCAAGCGGAAGCTATTTGGCGGGCGGGAGCGGACATCATTGTGGTGGGTACAGCTTTGGAACAAACGGATGGGGAAGATCTTTTGACGGATCTGGCGACCATTAAGGCCATTTTCAAAACCAGCAGTCAGACCCATACAGAAAATGCGTAAGTTTGAGATCCCTAACTCGCAAATTGCCTGCACGCTTCTATTGTTGAAATTGTCCTTCTATCTCTATTGTCATGAGAATTTTTTTCGCTGTTCTGGGTGTCTCCGTTTTCTTTCTGGCTTGTGGGCCTACCCCGCCAACCGAAGCTGAAATTCGGGACAGATATGTAGGTACTTATTGCGATGGATGGAAATATCGGCTGGAATTGACTGATTCGACCTATATGAACCGTTCCATGGAAAAAGGAACGTTCCAAAATGACATCTACCTTCGCTGCAATGGCAACTATGAATTTGCCTTGGAGGAAGGAAGTTGGGTCATCCGTTTTCAAAAAGACGAATGGCCGAGCACGACCAATGAGACCTGCGAAAAAACCATTGTCCTTTGGACGAAAGAAACTGGGTATAACGGTGGCGAAGGCCAAGTGAGTCTAGAAGCGCCCCTGGATGGCCGTGCACTGGTCAAGGGGCCATGCGACGACATCTAAGCGGGCATGCGGTTTGAGCCGTTGTTCCTCCTGGTTCTCCCTCTTCCATTTTTCCAGTCCCCAACCATCTCCTATGAAAATCATTTGCGTTGGTCGCAACTATTCTGAGCACGCCAAAGAGCTCAACAACCCGGTTCCTACCAAACCGCTGATTTTCTTCAAACCCGATACCGCCGTTCTGCGCCCAGGACGTGATTTTTATTACCCGGAATTCACCAAGGATCTGCACTTCGAATGCGAACTGGTGCTCCGGGTGGGGCGGGAAGGCAAACACATCGAGGAGGACTTTGTCCACAAATACCTCGATGCGATTGGGCTGGGCATTGATCTGACTGCCCGAGATATCCAATCCGAAGCCAAAACCAAAGGGTGGCCCTGGACGCTCGCCAAAGGTTTCAATGGTTCCGCCCCAGTTTCTGACTTCTTGCCCATAGAAGATTTCCCCGATCTTCAGAATCTCCATTTCCGATGCGACATCAATGGAGAAACCCGACAAGTCGGGCACACAGCAGATATGATTTTCTCAGCCAAGTATTTGGTGAGCTATATTTCTCGTTTCATTACCTTGAAAAAAGGAGATATGATCTTTACTGGTACCCCCAAAGGAGTCGGACCGCTCCAGGTTGGGGATCAGGTAACTGCGTATCTCGAAGGAGAAAAACGACTCGAACTTCATGTTAAGTAGAGGAAGGCATCTGTGGATTCTGTATGGGGTGATATTTGGAGTAGGGGTCGGTTTCCGACTGAGTCCTTCCATCTATCAATACCCATTAGCCAATCATTTCGCCCTGTCCGGGACATTTGGGGAATTGAGAGGCAATCACTTTCATTCTGGCATGGATATCAAAACCCATGGCAAGGTGGGGATCCCAGTCCAGGCGATTGAACAAGGCTATGTGCATCGCCTGTTGGTGAGTCCCTTTGGATTTGGCAAAGCGGTTTACCTGCGCCATCCCGATGGACGGTACTCGGTTTATGCTCACCTGGATCGCTTTCCGGATGCGTGGGAGGATCTCGTGTACAGTCGACAGATGCTGAATCAATCTTTCCGCCAAGACATCTATTTGGCCCCCGACGATCTACCGGTCAGTCAAAGCATGGTCATTGGCTACAGTGGCAATTCAGGTTCTTCCTTGGGACCTCACCTGCACTTTGAGATCCGCGACCCAGATGAATCCATCGTGAACCCGCTGCCATATTATCAGCATTTGATTCGGGACACCCGCCCTCCGGTAGTGAAACAAATCGGGTTTGAGCCGCTAGCTGTTCACTCCCGGATTGAGGGAGCGTATCAAAAACATCTGCTCCAACCCCAAGGCACCAACGGGGACTACCGCCTCCCCAATCTCATTCAAGTGAATGGTCCCGTTGGGCTGGAATTCGAAGCCTTTGACCGCCTCGATGCTGCGCCCAATAAGTGTGGCATCAACTATGTTCAGCTCTATCTGGATGGAGAGCTCCACTATGATTGGTCCCTACAAAAATTTGCCTTCGATGAAACTCGGTACCTGAATCTCCACATCGACTATGTGCATTATCGCAAGCACAAAGAGCGGTTGGAGCGGGTGTATGTGGAGCCAGGCAATCGGTTTTCGGGCGATCAGGGCAATCTGCAAAGAGGAGTCATTGATCTGAAGGATGATCGGATTCACGATTTCTTGCTAGTATTGACCGATCAGCACGGCAATCGCAGCGAAGTGGCGGGCCAACTACAACGCAAAGCGCAAGAGAACCTGCCTTCTACCCTGACCTATTATGCTGTCCCTAAGGTGAATGCCCGGCAGCACCGAGGCAATTTGGTGTTCGAGGCTGTCAAACCCCACTCTAGCTATTGGAATGGATTGGAGGTGTACTTTGAAGATGGCTCGGATAGTTTGCTGCGGCCCGTGTATGGAAACAATGGGCACCTGACTTTTTTGTTGCCGATTTCCAGTGGGCGTTTTCCCCTCATGGTATCAGATCCGGTTTATCAGTTTGAGCAGAACTATGATTTCCAGGGAACCATTCTTCCAGATGAGGAGAAATTGGTGGAATTGGAGGACGTTTCGCTCTTTTTTCCGCGAAAGGTTGTGTACCATCCCACTCCTCTGCAAGTCTCCCAACATCCCCGAGAGCCAGGCATGTACAGCGATATGTTCGAAGTGGGAGAACTTCACCAGCCCTTGCATGACCCGTATCTGATCAACTTTGCCTTGCCCGAAAACGCGCCTCAAGACCAGCTTGTAGTTGCTCAACAAGTAGGCAATACCTGGGAATATGCTGGCAGTACCCGGGAAGAAGCGGGAATCGTATCCGCTGCCATGCGAGAGTTTGGCCGCTTCTGTCTCATGGCGGATCAGCAAGCGCCCAGCATCCGCCCGTTGAATTTCGGCGACCAAGGATACGTCAACCAAAGCATGGATCGTTTGCGGGTGGCCGTAGGAGATGATTTTTCGGGACTAGAATCGGGCAAATTATATGGAACGGTAGATGGACAATGGGCGCTGTGGGTATATGATTACAAAGCGGAAACCCTCACCTGGAAATTGGATCGGGATCGACCTACGCCGGGATTCCACGAAATTGCGATCTTTGTAGAAGACAAAGCCGGTAATCTGACTCAGAAAACCTATCGGTTGCGCTTTTAAGCTATTTTTAATTCATATCCCGTGGACGCTCCCATCCCCCTTAGTCTCGACTACGCCAAACAACTCGACCAAGCTGATCCGATCAGTGCCTACCGCGAACAATTTCACCTGCCAGTTCAGGCTTCGGGAGATCCGTACGTATATCTCTGTGGGAATTCGCTGGGGTGCCAACCCAAAGAAACGCAGGCATTCCTCCAAACAGAACTCGAAGATTGGGCGCATCTTGGGGTGGAGGGGCACCTGCATGGAAGGAATCCCTGGCTTCCGTATCACGAATTTTTGAGTCCAGCCCTTTCCCGAATTGTGGGAGCAAAAGAAACCGAAGTGGTGGCAATGAATGGCCTGACGGTCAATCTTCACCTGATGATGGTTTCCTTTTACCGCCCTACTCCTGAACGATACAAAATCCTGGTGGAGGCTGATGCGTTCCCTTCGGACCTATATGCCGTCAGCTCTCAGGCGGCATTCCATGGCTATGACGCGGACCAAGCGATTGTCAAGCTGCATCCGAGAGAGGGCGAGCATTGCTTGCGGACCGAGGATATCCTGGCGGTACTGGAAGCCCAAGGTTCAGAGATTGCCCTGGTCCTGATCGGAGGGGTCAATTACTATACTGGGCAGCTGTTTGATATAGCTACCCTCACTGCTGCTGCTCAGGCGCAAGGGTGTATCGTGGGCTGGGATCTGGCTCATGCTGCGGGCAATGTCCTCCTGAACCTGCATGAGTGGGGCGTCGATTTTGCGTGTTGGTGTAGCTACAAATACCTGAATGCAGGCCCTGGGGCGGTCGCTGGCTGCTTTGTGCACGAGCGGCATCATGAAGCAGAGGCAATTCCACGTTTGGCTGGCTGGTGGGGCCATGACAAAGCATCCCGGTTTGAGATGGGGCCAGATTTTCAGGCAATTCCCACGGTGGAAGGGTGGCAATTGAGCAATGCGCCCATTCTTTCTATGGCTGCCCTGCGAGCGTCGTTGAACATATTTGAAGAAGTGGGAATGGAAGCCCTTCGGAAAAAATCTGTCGCACTGAGTGGATATCTCCGCCACCTTCTCCTGCACAAACCTGGTCCGTTGAAATTTGACATCATCACCCCAGAAGCGGAGGAAGAACGAGGGTGCCAATTGTCGCTCTTGACAGAAGAAGGCGGCAGAGACGCTTTTGATGCGTTGTGCCGAGAAGGGGTCATCTGTGATTGGCGAGAACCCAATGTCATACGGCTTGCTCCCGCCCCCATCTACAACAGCTTTGAAGACGCATGGCATTTTGCGGACCGCCTGACCAGTTGGCAACCTTCTGACAGTCAGTAGGCCGTGCTGTTTTTTGCTTATTTTCATTTTTTGTGCAAAAAAACAGAGGTCCGAATAATTGTTACTGCAAAAAAATCGTTTTCTCTTATGAAAATGACAACCTTCTAGGGGATTCGACCGTTAGACAGGTGAATTTCTCAGGCGAAATACGATAGTAATTTATGTTAACGACGGGCCGATTGTTGCGATTTCTTCCCCTCCCCTGGTGCAACTTTCCTTTTTATTTATCGGTCCGTTACTAATTGATCACCTCCTGTGACTTTTCTAGATCGCCTACATCTACATACCGAAGTAAATCGTTCTTCATATCTGCCAGAATTTGTGGCAGAAACTCGCTTCTATTTTTATTCCGTTGTTTCGCAACCTAAGTAAATCCAAACATCTCAAAACATGAGAAAACTCACGCATCTTTTTATGAGTCTGGCTGTCCTGAGCGTAATGTTTACCGCTTGTACGCCAGATCCTGTAGATCCTGTAGCTCCTACTCTCAGCATCGACGCTGGAACTGGTTTTGTCGCTGATGGTGACGAAGTATTCACCGAAGCTACCTTCGACGTCAAAATCACTGCCTCTCAGGGGGATGACCTCATCAACCGCATCGAAGTACTCGAAAATGGCTCTGCCATGGACGCCAGTCGCATCTTGCTTGATGGCGATCCTGCTGGTTCCAACCCTTCTCCAGTAGCTGAAAGCTTCGGTACTGGCTTCTCTTGGGTGATCACCATCACCGCACCTGCCACTGCAGGGGAGACCAACACCTACTCTATCAAAATCACCGATGCTGGCGGTCAGACGGCTCAGGTGTCTCTGGACATCGTAACTGCTGACGCGGCTCCTGTATTGACCATCGCTGACGAAACTGGTTTTGTCAACGGAGGAGATTCTGTTTTCACCGCGACTGATTTTACCTTGAAAGTAACTGGAACCAAAGGTTCTGGCGATTTGGATCAGGTAGAAGTACAAGAAAATGGCGTAACCATCGCTGCTGACCGCTTGATGATCAACGGTGCTGCCGCAACTGCCAACCCATTTGCTGTTGCTGCTTCTGAATTGGAAACCTTCACCTACGAAATTTCCGTTACCGCTCCTGCTGATGTAGATCAGCAATTCACCTACACCATTCTCGCTACCGACGTAAATGGTCAGATCGGAAGTGTATCTGCCGAATTGACTACGGTAGAAGCACCGACTCCTTTGACTGAGTCTGTTGAGATTCTGTTGTTGAATCAGGGTGGACCTGCCGGAACTGGCGGTTTGGACTTGGAGACCGGAAATAGTGTAGGCTCTACGGATGCCACCGCTGACATCCTTGACAAGGGGATCGACATCAACAAGCCATTGGATCAAAACTGGAACCAGAAGATTGGTCCTGCCAATAGCGCTGACTTGCGTCTCCCTGATGCTGCATTCAACTACGACGAAATCAGCACCCTCGCTGAGTTGGAAGCTGCTTTCGATCTCGGAACCACCATCACTGAGTCTGATGTGGTCCAGATTGGCGACCAATTCCTCGTATTGAGCGAAGGCTCTTATTATGCCCTCGTGGTAACGGCTATCAACCTTACCGCTGCTGACAATGGTGATTACTACCAGTTCAGCGTGAAGCAGTAAGCAATACCGCTTCCCAACTTATCCTATCGGGGACAGCCTTTTGGTTGTCCCCCTTTTTTT
>JBCCCJ010000043.1:0-11640 GCA_039033615.1 Bacteroidota bacterium | reverse complement strand
TGACCACCACCTCCAACGAAACCCCTCAGTTTGCGATGGAAGAAGCGGAGTTTCGGCACAAATTGGAAACCGCCATTGCTTCTCTGCCGGAAAAAAATCGGGTGGTCTTTCTGATGAACCGGATCGAAAAGCTCACGTACAAAGAAATTGCCGAGCGACTGGAACTCAGTGTGAAAGCAGTTGAAAAACGGATGCATAAGGCCTTGATCCAACTTCGGGCATTGCATCCAAGAATCTGAGAAATGTTTTTTTAGGAAAAAGTCCAAAACTCCTTTGTTTTCTGGTAGGGTTTTCTAAAAAGAGGTTGTCATCATAACTAGAACAAAACCCGTTGCTTGGACATCACCACATTAGCACTACACTACTTGGACCGGAAAATATGATTCAATATGAAAAGCAACATTCCCGAAAATCAATTGGCCAAATGGCTGAGCGGGGAAGTAAAAGCTGAAGACGTAACAACGTTCGAATCTGAAGCAGATGTACAACACCTTCAACAATTAGTCTCAGTTACCGATCATTTGGTACCTCCTGCGACCCAAAGTCGCGAGGACGCTTGGTTGAAGTTACAGGCCCGTATTCAGCAAGAAACCGCTCAACCTGTAGTGGGATCTGCTCAATCGGAGGGGAAAGTCATTCCCTTTGGTAAACCCATTCGTTGGGGAACCGCAATTGCTGCTGCGATTGCAGTATTGGTAGCGGTGTACTTCATGCTTCCTCAGAACCAAACTTTCACCACGCCAGTGGGAGGATCTCCTATGGCCGTAAATTTGCCTGATGGATCACCCGTCTTGCTCAATGATGAGTCAAGCTTGACTTTTTCTGAGCGGAAGTGGGATCGTGCACGGAATTTGGAACTGAAAGGAGAAGCTTATTTTGAGGTGACGAAGGGAGACAAGTTTCGGGTGCAAACTGCATTTGGAGACGTGCAAGTTTTGGGAACAAAGTTCAATGTTTTTGCCCGGAACGGTCGCCTGATGGTTACCTGTTTTGAAGGGAAAGTACAAGTTCTTACCTCAGATGAAACCGAGGAAGCAATCCTTTTGCCGGGTTCTTCCGTTTCAATAGTTGACAACGATTTGGAAGAAGTCCAAACTGTGGGCAAAGAGGGGCCGGGCTGGGATGAAGGAAAGTTTACCTATCAACAAGTGCCAATGCGTGTGGTACTTGGAGAATTGGAGCGACAGTTCGATATTCGTATCCAAGACCAGCAATTGGTAGAAAATCAGATTTGGAGTGGAGTATTTTTCAACAACAACCTAGAAAACGCGTTACGTATGGTAGGAACTCCTGCCAAAGTCGATTTTGTCCTGGTACAAGAGGGGCAATATCGGCTGAATGTTCAGCCTTAATTTACACTAGCGGCTAAATATGTTTCGAGCTCGATGGATGCTCAGTACTTTCTTCGCTGTGCTGATATGTCAGCACGCGGCTGCGCAATCCTATCAAAAAATCTACGCAGATTTTCGAAATATTCCCCTCGCTCAGGCTCTAGAAACCTTAGTAAATGAACACCATTTGGCATGCAACTTTGCAGATCATGTGGTCGCAGATATTCAAATCAACAAACAAATTCCAGGGATGGTGGACTCCATTGCCCTGGATTTTTTGTTAATGGGCACTGGCTTGTCCTACGAGACCATGATTGTTGAGGGGACCAAAGCCTATCTGATCGTACCGAAAAAGTGGGGCACCATTCATTTACATGGAAAAGTGCTCAATCAAGAGACTGGAGAACCGCTCGCTGGTACCGCTGTCATCGTATTGGATGAGCAAGGCGGATATGAGATAGAAAACCATCAATTCAAATACGGGACCTATACCGATTCGCTGGGGAAATTTACCGTGAGTTTTCAACCCGAAGCAGGGACTTCTCTCATTCAATTGATGGTGCGACGGATGGACCATGAATCTCAAGTCATTGAGGTGGAATTGCCGCCCGACGGGTTCCTGGACATTCGGCTGACGATCAGTTCCAATTCCCGATTTGGGGTTTCGATCGAAGAAAAAATCAATCCCTCGATTCAACAAATTGAGCAACCAGAACTCAACTTCGGGATCCAACTCAGTCCTGAACAACTCAAAAATCATCGCAGCACCGGAGAATCAGACGTGATGCGCTCCGCTCAATTGGTGCCAGGTGTACAGAGCATCAACGAATCCGCTTCGGAACTCTTCATCAGGGGAGGGGCACCAGAGCATAATTTGGTGTTGCTAGATGGCATCCCCGTTTTGCAATCCGGCCATTTTTTCGGCATGGTCGGCTTGTTCAATTCCCGCGCGGTGGAGGATGTCCAAATTCTCCGGGGCGGATTTGACGTACGACACGGAGGACGCCTTTCATCTGTGATCAACATTACCGGAAAGCCCAATCATCCTGAAAAGAAAGAATATGGTGCGGGGATGAATGCCTTGAGTGCCAATGCCTTTTTCGAAACGCCTATCCAAATCGGTCGAAAAAAAGGCGGCATCTTGATTGCGGGGCGTCGTTCTACGACTGACTTGATCGCGACTCCCTTATACCAAAATTTCTTTGAGCAAGTATTTTCGGCAGGTACCATCGGAAAGGATTATGAGCGTCAGGCTACTGTCAATGGGCCTGATATGAAGTTGACGCCACGCCTACTTTTTGGCGATCTGAACGCGAAGTTCATGGTGGACCTGAGCGATCAGGATCGACTGGCGATGTCTTTGTTTGGGAGCCATGATCGGCTGAACTACGAAAATCGTTCTCAACTAGATCGAGAACTATTGGAGGTCTACACCGATCAGTTGACCCAGAGCAGCTATGGTGGGAGCCTCAACTGGCAGCGCAAGTGGAATCAAGCGTACCAAACAGAAACCCAACTTACCTACTCAGATTACGCGCAAACTCACGTGTACCAATCCAGTACGCTGCCTGATTCGGGCTTCGCGTACCAATTGGATTTCCGTTTTCGCCAAAGCATTCAGGATCTCAACCTGAAGCAACACCATCGCTGGGAGCTCAATGAGGCTCATACGACTGAAGGAGGCGTAGAACTGAATCAAATCACTCTCCAAAAACGGGAGTCTGTTTTTGATGTTGGGCTCCAGGATATGGACAGCCTGGAGTTGTTGGATACTCAGGAACTTAATACGGCGTATTTGGCCTCTGCCTATCTGCAGGAATCTTATGCAAGTGCGGCGTCTCCTTTCTCTCTGCGAATGGGAGTACGCTATACCTATTACTCCAAGAACAATCGCGGCTATCTTGCACCCAGGGTAGCCACGAAATATCAGCTCAGTGATGCCATTTCCCTCAATGCCTCCTGGGGACGCTATCGCCAGTTTTTGCAGCGGATGACCATCTCTAATTCTCTACAGGTAGGTCAGAACTTCTGGATGCTGGCAGACGGAGATTCTATTCCCGTTGCTCAGGCGGATCATTTGATCACCGGGATCAGTTACGCCTCTGGGGATTGGCTGGCAGAAGTTGAACTGTATCATAAATCCCTCTCTGATATTTCTACCTATTCTCTGGTGGAAGATCCGAATGCGGGCACCTTGATTGCGCAGCATTTGCTGACAGGAGGGTTTGGGACTGCCAAAGGGCTCGATGTATTCCTCAAGCGTCGCCTTCCTTTCCGCAAAAGCCAAGGCGCTAGTTGGGGATCTATGGATGTTGGGATGGCCTACTCTCTGAGCGAGGTTACGTATTCTTTTGCCCAAATCAACAAAAGTGCTCCTTTCTTTGCGGACCACGACCAGCGGCATATCCTCAAACTATTTCAAGAGATGAATCTCAGCCGATGGAACGTCACAACCTCTTGGGTGTATGCTTCTGGAAGACCCTTCACCGAAGCGGTAGAAATCGGACCAACCCTGGATGATTCTCATTCCAGAGGCCAATTGTTCTTAGAGTACGGAAATCGCAATGCTGCGAGATTGCCTGCTTATCATCGGTTGGACGTATCAGTAGCGTATAAATTTTCCCTCCTGTCAAGTACCCGACAGAGTGATATTGGGATTTCTGTGTTTAATGTCTACAACCGCAGGAATGTTCAATCTCGTCAGTTCTTTGGCCGATCTGTGAGCAATGGGAATGAAATTGTTCATGAGATCAGCAGTGTGGATCGAATGCTGTTGGGATTCAGTCCCAATCTGTTTTTGAATCTCCACTTCTAACCAGGAGTTTCCCCTTCCTTTTACAACCCACCTCTGCTGTTTCCCTTGGGAAACCGAACCTATTATTGAGTACCAAATCCTATCTACCTTATCCCTAACCTCAACCCGTTTTTTATGAAACATACATACCACTGGTTGCTTTTAACCTTATTCCTACTTCCTGTATTGGTAGGAGCACAATCAGGAACCACTTTTTGGCAAACCAGTAGTGAGCCTACGGTAGAAATGAGCAAACGCCTCATTGTCCCCAATGCGTATGCAAGCTTTCAACTGGAAGAATCTCAGTGGGTGAATCACCTGACTCAGGCTCCCATGGAGTTCACCGCCATGGCGAGGAATCAAAGCCATATCGTTGAAATTCCGATGCCGGATGGCAGCATGCAGGAATTCCGTATCGTGGAGAGCCCCATCATGGCGCCTGGCTTGGCTGCGAAATACCCAGAACTGAAAACCTGGTCCGGACAAGGAATCGACGATCCATCCGCTAGCATTCGGATGGACCATACCCCCAAAGGCTTTCATGGGATGATTCTGAGCCCCCATGGGACGGTATTCATTGATCCTTACAGTTCGGCATCCACCAGCCACTACATTTCCTACTATAAACGTGATTTTTCTTCGGACAAATTCACTCAAACCCGCTGTGGGTTGACCGTAGATGAGGCGAACGCGCTGCCAGCAACTACAGCCCGCCAAACCGGAGAAGAACTTCGCACCTATCGCCTAGCCATGGCTACTACTGGCGAGTACACCGCTTTTCACGGGGGGACGGTCGCTTCTGCGCTTGCTGCAATTGTGACGACTATGAATCGGGTCAATGGCGTATATGAAATGGAAGTAGCAGTGCGGATGGAGTTGGTTGCCAATACCGATCAGCTCATTTATACCAATGCAGGTTCCGATCCATACACCAACAATAATGGGTTAACTATGTTAGGGCAGAATCAGGCCAATGTGGACAACATCATTGGCTCTGCCAATTATGACATCGGACACGTATTCAGTACTGGAGGCGGCGGCATCGCTGGGTTTGGGGTCGTATGTAACAATGGAAGCAAAGGGCGAGGCGTAACTGGCTTGCCAGCGCCAGTAGGAGATCCCTTTGACATCGACTACGTAGCGCATGAGATCGGCCACCAATTTGGCGGTTCCCACACTTTCAATGGAACGGTGGGCTCTTGTGCAGGAGGCAATCGTGCCCCTGCTTCCGCCTATGAACCCGGAAGTGGTTCAACCATCATGGCCTATGCTGGAATCTGTGGTGGGCACAACATTCAAAACAACTCAGATGCATACTTCCACGGCCGCAGTTTTGACCAAATTACCACCTATACCCAAAATGGAACTGGGAATAACTGTGCGGTGGTCACCAATACTGGCAATCTCCCGCCAGTCATCGATTCAGTGAATGCAAGCAACTTTTTCATCCCCATTGAAACTCCCTTTGTTTTGACGGGAAGCGCTACCGATCCAGATGGAGACGCCCTGACCTATTGCTGGGAACAATTTAACTTGGGACCAGGGGGAGCCCCCAATAGCCCAAGTGGCAGTGCGCCTATTTTCCGCTCTTTCAATCCGGTTGATACCAATGCTCGGACTTTCCCCAATATTCAGGCGGTCATCAGCAACAACACGCCTTTTTCGGAACGCTATCCTACCTATTCCCGCAACCTGACTTTTCGGATGACCGTGCGAGACAATCGCGCTGGGGGCGGTGGGGTTTCTCATGAAACCGTCAATTTTGAGGCGACAGAACAGGCAGGGCCTTTCGAAGTTACCTTTCCCAATACCTTCCAAACCTGGACTGCAGGCCTATATCAGGAAATTACCTGGGATGTGGCGAATACTGATTTGCCACCGGTCAATTGTTCGCACGTCCACATTTACCTCTCGCGAGATGGGGGATTCACCATCACGGATACCCTGGCCATGAATGTGCCGAATACAGGCTCCCATCTGGTACTGGTGCCGGATTTACCTGGCAACCAAAACCGAATCCGGATTCAGGCTGCGGACAACATTTTCTTTGATTTGTCTAATTCCAATTTCCAGATCAACCTGCCTACTCAAGCTGGCTTTAACATTTTTGCCCAGCAGGATGAATTTACCGCTTGTGTCAATTCCGACTTGGATATTTCTTTCCTGACCAGTTCCCTGCTTGGCTTCTCGGAAAACATTGGTGTATCTCTGACTGGAGTTCCTGCTGGGGTAACTTTTGCCTTTGATCAGGATTCCGTCGCCCCTGGAGACCCTATTCAAGGAAGCTTTATGGTATCTGATTCGGCCGCCATCGGCACCTACTTCATGGGACTGGTAGGAAATACAGCCAGTGGTCCAACCGACAATGTGGTCATTACCTTGAATATCATCGACGGTGCGCCACCTACGCTGGCTACTTTGTCCTTCCCGCCTGACGGGACTGCGGGGATCGTGTCCTCTACCTCCTTTAGTTGGCCAGACCTGATGGAAGCCTCTAGCTATGGCATTCAGGTAGCGACCAGCCCTGATTTTGCTGCCGGTAGCATTGTGGCTGAGCAAGACGGGATCACAGGAAATGCCTTTGCCTTGACTGGTCTGGATGATTTTACGGTGTACTATTGGCGGGTACGAGCCGCCAATCTCTGTGGCTCTGGTCCATATTCTAGCTTATTCGCCTTCCAGACCGGGGTTTGTCAGAGCCTCACCAGTACCGATGTCCCCGTAACCATTCCTGCTTTTGGAAATCCAGCGGTTGCTACTTCAGCAATCAACATGATGTTGGCTGGCTCCGCAACGGATGTACGCGTGCTTGACTTGAAAGGAACCCACGAGATGGTCAGCGAACTGACCGTGAAACTCATCAGCCCCAACGCTACGGAAATCACGCTATTTTCCAATATCTGTGATGATGGGTTTTCTCAAAACTTTGATCTAGGATTTGCTGACGGGGGGCTGGATACTTTCGCCTGTTCTCCCGTAGACGGAGCAACTTATCAGCCCGAAGATGCTTTTTCTGCCTTTGATGGAGAAAACGTACAAGGCCCCTGGACCCTGCGCATCGAAGATGAAGCCAACTTCAATTCCGGGGAATTACAGTCCTGGGCGCTTCAGTTGTGTCAAGAGGGGTTTGCTGCTCCCGAATTGATTACCAATGAGCCTTTGACCGTGAATCGCTTTTTCCGAGGAGGAATTGGCCAAAACTTGTTGGAGGCAACTTCTTCGGGTGCTGGCGCTACTGGCATTACTTTCACGCTGGTATCCAAGCCAATAAGGGGAAGGGTAGAACTGGATCTAGCGAGCATGAGTATCGGTACGACCTTCACCCAGAATGACATCAACAATGGCCGAATCTCCTACCTGCATTTTGGAGATACCATTCCCTCAGATGCTTTCACCTTCGACGTACGCAACGCAGCAGGTGGTTGGATTGGAGTATTTACCTATCAGATCAATGTCAACGTTACCACAGGACTTTCCACCTTGCCAGTTGAGTCCGTTGAACTGTTTCCCAACCCAACTCAGGGGCAGTTGCGGTTGAATCTCGATTTGCCTGGCACCCAAGGGATCGCAGAAGTACGGATTCTCAATCTGCATGGTCAGCTACTTCAGCAGCATCAATTGGAGTTGCAGGCCGGGAGAATTGAGCAGGATTTTACCATCGCAGATTATCCTGCCGGAGTATATTTGGTAGACATTCAAACGCCTGCCGGACGTCGTTTGGAGCGTGTCGTATTGGCTCACTGACTTGAAAAAAGAACTATCATAACGGAATGGGAGGGCGGCGAATGCTGCTCTCCTTTCGTTTTCCAATTGTAGATTCGCACGAGTGCCATAAGAGAAGGCTCGTTTCCCCATCAAATTTTTATCCATGAATTGTATGACTCGCTTTTTCCTACCATTTGTATTCCTGATCGGACTCTTCCAGTTTGGGATCAGCCAGAATAGCTGGCAGGACCTCAAGGAAATCAGTCCGATTCCAGAGAAAGAAGACCGGGTATTACCCGATCAATACCGAGCCTTGAGCTTGGACCATAACGTGATGCAGCAACAATTGACTGCTGCACCGATGGAGTTTAACCCTCAAAAGCAAGCCCTTACCCTGAGCCTGCCCATGCCTGATGGCAGTTTTCAGCAGTTCCGAGTGGTGGAATCTCCCATCATGGAAGCTGAATTGGCGGCCAAATTTCCGGAGATCAAAAACTACTCCGGCAAAGGAATTGATGACCCTACCGCCACCATGCGGATGAGCTTATCCCCCAAAGGATTCAACGCCACCATTTTGTCTGCGCAGGGTCCGGTTCTGATTGAACCCTTGCATCGGGCTACTCAAACGGAGCACATTGCCTATCGGGCGGGAGAATTGGCTCGCCCAGAGGAAATGGGCATTTGTGGGATGCATGAACTCCCTGATTTTGACCTGCCAGAAAGAAGAGCCATTCCCCAAGGCATTGGAAATGAATTGCTGACTTACCGAATTGCCGTATCCGCCGAGGATGGCTATACCAACTTCCATGGCGGGACCGTTGCCAGCGCCATCAACGCCATCAACATTTCCATGGATCAGATCAATGCTGTCTACGAACGGGATGCCTCCATCAGAATGATCCTCGTGGGCAATAACGATCAGTTGATCTTTTTGCCTGGGGCTTCTGATCCCTTCTTCACCGATCCCAACCAAGCCGGGCAAAACCTTCCTGCCAACCAGAACTTCATCGACAACACCATCGGAGCTGGGTCCTATGACATTGGGCATGTGTTCATCCGAATTTCAAACCAGGGCGGCACCTTTGTCGCCGGAATTGCTACTCCTGGAGTGGTCTGCCGCAATGGCCTCAAGGCCCGTGGCGCTTCTTCTCTGCCCAGCCCTACTGGCTTCAACTTCAACATCGAAGTAGTCGCTCATGAAATCGGTCATCAGTTCAGCTCTTTGCACAATTTCAATACGACCGCTCCCGCATGTATCGGTCAAAGGTCTGCCAGTGCCGCCTACGAACCAGGCAGTGGAAGTACGATCATGTGCTACCCTGGTACTTGCCCACCTGACAACCTGCAAGGGAATGCCGATGCCTATTTTCACGGTTTTGCGGTGGAGTCCATCATC
Source organism: Bacteroidota bacterium (assembly GCA_039033615.1). GTDB lineage: Bacteria > Bacteroidota > Bacteroidia > J057 > J057 > JBCCCJ01. The sequence goes on along the minus strand of JBCCCJ010000043.1, from coordinate 2,414 downwards.
AATTACAGCCGATCTGGTCTCGGAGCCAACTGTCCTACTGCCACTGCCAACGGGAATTCCATTCCTGAGGTGAGCGTTCCTGACGGAGGATTCTTCATCCCGATCGAAACTCCCTTTGAGTTGACCGGAACTTCTTCTGATCTGGACGGAGACACCCTTTTGCATACCTGGGAACAAATGGATCTTGGACCAGCAGGAACGTTGAATAGCCCCGTGGGGAATGCCCCCATTTTCCGTACCTGGTCGCCTACCGAAAGCCCAAGTCGGACGTTCCCACGTTTGACCAATTTGCTGAACAATACCACGCCAATCGGGGAACTTCTGCCGGATTACGCGCGGGATTTGACGTTTCGCCTGACGGTGCGAGACAACAAAGGAGGCGTGAGAGCTGCCGAAATGGCATTCGAGACCACGACCAACTCAGGTCCTTTTTTGGTCACCCATCCCAACACGGCTGAAACCTTCACCGCTGGATTCATTGAAGAAGTAACCTGGGACGTAGCTAATACCACCTTGGCACCAGTGAACTGTGCGGAAGTTGATGTTCGCCTTTCGGTCGATGGGGGGATTACCTATCCTTACCTGTTGGCTGACAATGTGCCCAACAATGGTTCCACCCTCATTACCTGGCCAGACACCACTACCATCGGTGGTCGGTTGCGAGTGGAAGCCTCTGACAACATTTTCTTTGATGTATCCAATCGGGACTTCATCTTAGAATCCCCTGCCAATGCTGGCTTTCTACTCTATCCGCTGCAGGATACGGTGGTGTTATGTGGGATTGCCTCGGTCGAACTGCCTTTGCTGACTTCCTCCCTCTTGGGCTTCTCCGGCGAGTTCGGCCTTTCCGCGGTCGGCAACCCTGCCGGAGTGGATCTGAGCTTTGTAGATGATACCCTGAGCCCTGGAGAGCAAACGGTGATTCAAATCTCTACCAGTGATACCCTGGACCCAGGGAGTTATCAATTGACCATCTTGGGTCTGTCTGCTACTGGGCAGTCGGACATTGAGACGGTCCAACTCTTGATCACCGATCCCATTTTACCGGGCATTGCGCAGCCACTTACCCCTGGTTCTGGTGGCACTGGAGTGGGGACCAATCCGAGCTTCTCATGGGCGCCTGATCCAGAAAGTGAGAGATACACCTTTGAATTGGCGACTTCGCCTGGCTTTGGAGGAACTACCCTGGTTTCGGTGAGCGGAATCACTGGTACGAGCTATACGCCTAGCTTGCCCCTCGGCCAGCAAGCCACCTATTACTGGCGAGTCCGAGGCGAGAATATTTGTGGAAAGGGGCCTTTCATGCCTACCCAAGGCTTCCAAACGGGATTCTGCTTGAGTTACACCAGTAGCGACGTGCCGAAAACGCTGCCGATTTTTGGAAACCCTGCAGAGATTACCTCTAGCTTGGCTACCACCATGGCCACGCCTATGACCAGTGTCCGGGTGGTCGGATTGAGTGGAACACACACCGAGGTTTCTCAGCTGACCATGAAACTGCGTCATGCGACGGGAGAGGAGATCACCTTATTCTCAGATATCTGTGGAGACGGGGATGCTGATTACGACCTGAATTTCGTAGATGGTGCCGAATCAGTCATTGATTGTCCACCAGTGGCTGGAGGCACCTACGCTCCAGAAGAAGCCCTGGCTGCGTTCAATGGTCTGCCAGGCGTAGGCACCTGGGTGCTGACGGTTCAAGATTTTGTCAATTTCGATAATGGAGAATTGCAGGCCTGGGGATTGGAATTGTGTTCTGAAGGGCCAGCTAAGCCTACCTTGATCACCAATATTCCCCTCAATACCGACCAATGGGCCTTGGATACCGTGGGCAACGACCTCCTACGTGCGCAGGATGCCACGACCCCTGACAATCAATTGATTTTTACGGTAGTAAATCTGCCCGCTCATGGAGGACTGTTGTTGAATGGGACCAATCTGGTGGCCGGAGATGCCTTTTCCCAGGAGGATATCAACCAAAATCGCTTGACCTACCTCAACAATGGAGACGATGTAGCGGTGGATTCCTTCCGCTTTGATGTAACCAATATCATTGGTGGTTGGATCGGGGTGTATGGCTTTGACATCAACCTCACCAAAGGGACAACTTCGATTCTTGATCCTCTGGCAGGCCTGGACATTGACCTGTACCCGAATCCTGCTCAATCGGAATTCACGATCTCGCTCGAAGGAGTGGTGAAAGGTGCTGTGCAGATGAATCTCTTCAACCTGCAGGGGCAGTTGGTGCATCAATTGGGCGGAGAAGTGCAAGGGAATCAGTGGCAACAAATGGTTTCTACCGAATCGCTTGCTCCTGGTGTGTATGTCGTAGAACTGCAAACCGAATTGGGAAGCTGGCGAAAGCGTCTTGTGCTGCAACGATAAACTTTTGTATGTTGGATCTCTATATATGA
>JBCCCJ010000042.1:0-11702 GCA_039033615.1 Bacteroidota bacterium | reverse complement strand
CGAAGATGTGCTCAGCGATCTGCGATTCAAGATCGAAGCAGAGTTCCGCCGCAATGACATTCACATCCCTTACCCCCAAAGAGATCTGCACATTCGGTCGGACTTTCGGGCAGAAAAAACTGCGGTCCTCGCCCCCATAGAAAAGGAGGACGAAAAAGAGAACAAATCCGAATCTGGAAAAGATTGATTCTTTGGTTTGTGGGGAATTTATCTCTATATTTGCCCGTTCTTAATTTGACACGAAAAACACCAAATATTCATGTACCTATACAAGGAACTGAAGGAGGAGATTTTTGAGAAACACGGGCACGAGAAAAGTGCTACCGATACTGGATCTCCCGAGGCGCAAGTCGCTCTGTTTACCTACCGGATCAAGCATTTGACGGAGCACTTGAAAAAGAACAAGAAAGACTCTTCGACCCGCATGGGGCTTCAGCGCCTCGTCGGTAAGCGAAGAAGCATGCTGGATTACCTAAAGAAGAAGGATATCAACCGCTACAGAGCGCTCATCGCTGAGTTAGGAATCCGGAAATAAACACACAACACTCAATTGGGGATTTCACAGAAATTCCCAATTTTTTTGTGACCTGAGCCATTTATACACCAAGATGAATACAGCTGTTACCAAATCGACTACCCTGGCAGACGGTCGCGTAGTCTCCCTGACCACAGGGGCACTGGCACGCCAAGCCGATGGCGCCGTACTACTGACTTGTGGCGAAACCATGCTCCTCGCAACGGTCGTTGCTCGCAAAACCATCAACCTCGAAACAGATTTCCTCCCACTTTCTGTGGATTACATGGAGAAATTTGCCTCCACCGGGCGATTCCCTGGAGGATTCTTCAAGCGGGATGGCCGCATGGGCGAGCACGAAATCCTTACTTGTCGTTTGATTGACCGGGCCATTCGGCCTTTGTTTCCAGATGATTACCATGGCGACACCCAGGTCATGGTCCAGTTGATGTCTTCTGATTCTCAGGAACAACCAGATGCGTTGGCATGTTTGGCGGCCTCTGCTGCTTTGCTCGTATCGGACATTCCTTTCGAAACCCCCGTCTGTGAATTGCGGGTCGCCCGCAAGGACGGCGAGTTCATCGTCAATCCCGCTTTCGGAGACATGGAAGGTTGTGATTTGGATCTGATGGTAGCGGCTACTTCTGACTCTATCAACATGGTAGAGGGAGAAATGCTGGAAGTGGGTGAAGAGGTGTTGTTGGAAGCGTTGAAGGTCGCACATGAGACCATCAAACAACTGAATGGCTTGCAGGAAGAATTGCGGGCCGAGGCTGGTAAGCCAAAGCGGGAATACGAAAGCCTGGAATTCAGCCAGGAGCTGTATGACGACATCAAGTCCATCGTAGAAGAGACCATTTCTGAAGTGTCTCATTCTGCTTTGGCAAAAGAAGAGCGTTCTGCGAAAATCTCCGGGGCCAAAGAAAAGGTATATGAGGAGTTGACGGAGAAGTACGCTGAAATGGACTACTTCGACGCTCGGGTAGGACAATACTTCAAAAAGATCCAAAAGTCCATTGTCAGGGCTGTCGTGGTAAAAGAGCGACTTCGCCTCGATGGACGGAAACTGGACGAAATTCGTCCCATTACTTCTCAGGTAGGCTTGTTGCCCCGGACCCACGGTTCTGCCGTGTTTACTCGTGGAGAAACCCAAGCGCTTTGTACCGCCACCCTGGGTACCAAGTACGATGAACAAACCATTGATACCGCGACCTTCCAAGGTTCCAAGCGGTTCATGTTGCAATATACCTTCCCTGGTTTTTCTACCGGAGAAGTAAAGCCCAACCGCGGACCCGCTCGTCGGGAAGTGGGACACGGAAACCTCGCCGAGCGCGCCTTGAAATCCATGGTGCCTGCCGACTTGGAATACACCGTTCGGATTGCTTCTCACATTCTGGAGTCCAATGGCTCTAGCTCTATGGCCTCCGTTTGTGGCGGCTGTATGGCCCTGATGGATGCGGGAATTCCCATCACCCGCCCGGTTTCAGGCATTGCCATGGGACTGATCACGACGGATGACGGTTTTGCGGTTCTCTCTGACATCCTGGGAGATGAAGATTTCTTGGGAGATATGGACTTCAAAGTAGCGGGAACCTCTGAAGGGCTGACTGCTTGCCAGATGGACATCAAGATCCGTGGGCTTTCCTACGAAATCATCGAGCAGGCCCTGGCGCAATCCAAGGCTGGCCGCGAGCATATCTTGAGCAAGATGCTTGAGACCCTGCCTGAGACTCGGGAGGAAATGTCTCCATACGCACCTCGTTTCTTCAAAATGGATGTGCCTCACGAGCACTTCGGTAGCGTGATCGGACCTGGTGGCAAGATCATTCAGGAAATCCAGAAGACGAGTGAAACCTCCATTGCCCTGGAAGAAGGTCCGAACAACGTAGGTACTGCTACGATCACCGGACCAAATGCGGAGGCGATTGAAATGGCGGTGAAGCAAATTCGCGCGCTGGTACAAGAGCCTGAAGTAGGAGAAATCTATGATGCGAAAGTGAAATCCATCCAGGATTACGGCGCATTCGTAGAATTCCTGCCCGGCAAAGAAGGCTTGTTGCACATCTCTGAAATCTCTTGGGATCGTCTGCCAGGAATGGAAGGGGTGTTTGAACTCGGCCAAGTCGTGAAGATCAAGCTGGTAGGAAAAGATCCTAAGTCCGGCAAATGGCGTTTGAGCCACAAAGTCCTCCTCGACAAACCAGAAGGCTATGTAGAGCGTCCCCCTCGCAATCGCGAAGGTGGTGGTGGCGGTGGACGTGGCCGTCGTGGTGACCGCGGAGACCGAGGTGGTCGTCGCTAAGCTCTGGAATGAATTTCCAACCTTGATATATTTGCAGCTAACCCTGCATGATTGAAAAGTTCCTGGATTCGTTTTCCTCAAGAATAGGTGAAAGACACCTGTCAGGAAAGCGATTCCCGGAACTTTTGCTATTCCCCCTCTTCGGGTATTCCGGGAACATGTTGTATTTCAACAGAAATCAGGTTGTTTCTCCTTACTTGGAAGAGGTTCTTTACCCTACCAACATTTCTCTACCTAAATTAACACCCATCGCATGAAAATTCTGGTTACTGGAGGCGCAGGCTTCATCGGTTCCAACCTGACAGAGCACCTATTAGCTCTTGGCCACGAAGTGAAAGTCCTGGACAACCTCTCAACCGGACGCCTGGAAAATTTGACCAAGGCCACAACCTATGAACAATTTGAATTCGTAGAGGGGTCGGTCACGGATAAGCAAGCGGTTGACGAAGCGGTGAGCTGGTGTGATCACTGCTACCACATGGCTGCTCCTGTAGGCGTGAAGTACATCATGGATCACCCGATCCGCACCATTTTGGATAACATCCGTGGAGCTGACTTTATGCTGGAAGCAGTCAATCGTCACGAGAAGCGGATGTTGTTAGCCTCTACTTCAGAAATCTATGGCAAGAGTCTGGATTTGCTGGATAGCAGCCACGTGCGCAAGCTCAAAGAATCGGATTATCGCGTGGAAGGCTCCACCCGGAATCACCGCTGGGCCTACGCCAACACCAAGGCCATGGACGAATTTTTGGCCTTTGCCTATCACAAGGAATTTGGAACCGAGATCGTCATTGCGCGATTTTTCAATACCGTCGGAAATCGACAATTGTCCAACTATGGTATGGTCATCCCCAACTTTGTGAAGCGGGCCCTCGCAAATGAGGATGTAGTGGTATTTGGCACCGGCGGGCAGCGTCGCAGCTTTATGCACGTATCTGATGCCATTCGTGCCATCACGGGTTTGATGTTCACTGGAGAAGGAGTGGGAGAAGAATTCAACGTGGGCAACCCCTTCGAGGTAACCATGAACGAATTGGCCGCCAAAGTGATCGAAAAGACCGGGAGCAAATCCAAGATTGTCCATGTCCCTTATGAAGAGGTGTACGGGCCTGGCTACGAAGACATGAATCGCCGTACGGCCGATATCACCAAGTTGACTCAGACCTTGAATTTTCAACTGAAGTACGATTTGGACGCCATCCTGGAAGACGTCATTACCTTCCATCGGAATCAGGTGAAGGCCTGATCAAGGCTTCCACAAAACCTTGCTGCTATGCCAGGCGATGGAATGAACCTGTAGGATATACCCCCCAGAAGGGAGAGTTGGAACCGAAAGGCCAATTCTCCCTTCTTGAATATGGGAGAATTCTGTTCGATATACTTCGCGTCCCAACAGGTCCGTCAACCGGACTTCCCACTGGGTCATTTCCAAAGGCAGACCTGCGATGTACAATTGTTTGGAAAAAGGGTTGGGAAATACCTGCCAAGTATGGCTGAGCGGATCATCCTGACTCGTAAACTGCTTCACAAAAATGGTTTGAGTAAAGCTCTCTTCGCATCCTTCGGTTGAGACCAACAACTCGACTTCGTACTCGCCTGGTTCCATAAAGATGTGATCCACCTGATTGCCACTCGCCAGGGTTCCATCTCCCAAGTCCCACTCCCAGGCAATTGCATTGGGATTGAGGTCAACAAAGGTGAGACTTTCTCCAAGGTCAATGGTGTCTTGAGAAACGAAGAAATCAGCCGAGGGCTGGTTCCCCAAGACCCGACAGTAATAGGCCTCTTGAGCCGCTTCTTGGTGAGCCAGCAATTCATTCACAGAATTTCCCCCGATCAGTGCAAAGGTAATGGTGTCTTTGTCTGAGGGGAACAAACTGAAGGGACCTCCCGACAGAAACTGGATGATATCGGTTCCATTTCCTTGACCAGCAGTTCCGGTAGTGGGGTCAGGTGCGGTTGACAAAGCGGTATATTTCCCCCCCCCTGAGACCAGACTGGTATCCGAAGCAAGACCAGCCCGAGTATGCAACGTCTGATCGGTCAATAGGCTCATTCCAAGGTGGGCCGTGCTATTGCCCGAGGCGTCGTACGCATACGCGAGTTGGTGGTCAAGGTCATAGGTAGCGACATTTCGACTGCCTTCTGCCAGAAACGGATAAATGTCCCAATCTGCGAACAATCCAGCGTACACATTTTGGATCGGCACCCCGCTCACATTGGACAATACGTATTGCAGGATCACAACATCTTCGTAGGCTTCTTCCTCAAACGCAAACACCTCATGTTTCACTTCGATTCCCAAAGATTCCAGCGCAAACTGATCATCGAAAGAACCAGTCGCCTCGAAGTCGGCTCGATCAGAGGGAATTTCCCGCATGACTTCTGTCAACCGAAAATCATTGTCGCGGGTACTGAGGTTACGAATCCGATCTGATACGCGGGTCGGACCGTTCCCCACCAGAAAACCGCCTTCGAATAGGCCGTTATGGGTCTGCTGGTATCGAACCCCTAGCCCTTGCTCCTGCACCACAAAGTCATTAAATCCAAAGTTTCCCTGACTGTTGACCGTGGTATGGAGGTCATTGATGGTAACGTTGAGGTAGGATTCATTGACTCGTTGCTCAATGATCTCAAAATCCCGGTAGCTCGTCGCGAGGTCCGTGTACTCCAGCCGAAGGGCCAGGAGAAAATCAAAAGGGATGCTCGCTGAAAGCACAAACCGCAACTCCGTTTCGTGGCCAAATGCCTGCTGAGGAGAAACGGCCCCTATTTGCAAGGTGTCGGCGACCAATTCGACGAAGTTTTGGAAAAACCCAGGCGCCAGAAGCCTGATGCGTAAGTCCAAGGCTGAATCCAGGTGATTGACCCAATTGATGCTCAACGAAACCGTATCGCCAGGAAGGATCAATTCTCTGCCGGAGGGATTGGTTAGCGTAAAGTCGCGCACCCGAATAGAAGGTTTCAAGGGATCTGTCAGCGCTCGGTACATATTCACCCTACCTGTTCCGAGCTTATGTTGGTAGGTGGAAGGAAAATTGACAGCATAGGTATCATCGGTGGTAACCCGTACCCGTTCGCCAGCCTGAAAGCCCGAATACTCCGGGAAATGTGCTTGGGTCAAGGCAATCGCAGCTGCGGCTACCGGAGCAGAGGCTGAGGTACCACTCCAGGCCCAATAGGAATTGCTGGCGAAAGTAGAGTAAATCCCGCCCCCAGGCGCGGTCATATCCACCGTATAGTTGTAGGTAGAATTGGAAAAAATGGTGTCTCCCCGATGAGAGTTGGCAATGGAGTGGGTCCACTCGTATGCCGCAGGATAGAATTTTCGATCAGAAGTGCTATTGCCAGCAGCGACCACGACAGCTGCTTGCTTGTTGACCACTGCATATTGCACCACATCTTCTCCCAATCGGGACCGCAAGGGCGTACCCCAGGAACAATTGACCACTGAGGCTCCTTGTTCTACCGCATAGACGATGCCCTCATACCCATAGTAGATCCTGCCAATGTCATCATCTGGGGCAGCTTTGATGGGCAGATATTCGCAATTCATGCACAATCCGGGGATGCCCAATTGATTGTTGCTAGTAGCTCCGACAATGCCGGTCACCCACAAGCCATGCACATTCCCAATGGACGGATCGGGGTCTCCAGTACCGCCTGTCACATTCCCACCGAAATCCCATCCGTACAAATTATCGGCAAAACCATCCCCATCATTATCGAAGCCATCAATGGGATCATCCAAGTTCAATTTCCAATTGTCCTGCAAATCAGGATGGCCACCATTCGTTCCAGAATCTACAATGCCTACCCGAATCCCCTCCCCACTAGGCTGTATATCCCAGGCTTCTCTTGCCATGAGTGGGGTGAGGTGCCACATCCGATCCAGTCCCCCGGTGGTATCAGCATAGGGATCATTGGGTTGTAAAAACGGTGCGGCGGCGTAGCGAGGCTCGGCATAAGCCACCCAAGGAAGTTGGCTGACCAAGGGAAGGACTTCCTCCATGGGAACCCGACTTTCTTCAAAACGAAGTTCAAAAATTGTGCTCAGGTCAGCATACGGACGGCCCATCTGGTCAGTAGCTACCTTGGGAGCCGAAAGAGTGGGAAAAAGTCGTTCGATGGGTTGAGCACCGATACGCGCTTGGATCTCCGTCCAGGTTTCTACCTGCTCGGGGCTAAATCCTTCAAAATCGGCGCGGATTTTGAAGATCAAGACCTCTGGCACGTGAGGAATTCCCTCAGAGATGGCTTGTGAAAGTGTAGGAGAAACGCTCTTGGACTGGCCCAACAAAGCAGGGCCGAATCCGATCAAGCTTGCGAGGAGCAATAGGATGTTTGACTGCAAAGGAAGCATCATATTCATAGCTAGAACAATCTAGTCATTTTTGATAGAATTTTAGGTAGGTGCGTCACATTCCTTTTCGCATTGGTGTCAAAAATAAGAAATGAAACGCTTGTTTTGCTTTCCCTAAATATTGCCTAAATTTACCAATTCACGGTACTATGAGTGAGTATATGAATCCCAAAGAATTCCAGCGTTACGCTACGGGCCATCTTGGCCTCAATAGCCTTGCCCTCCATGATTACTCCAACTTTGTCAATCAGCAGGCGCAAGGAATCACCAACATGACTCGGGCAGTCATCGAAGAACGCCCCACAAACTTTCGCGAAATTGATGTGTTTTCCCGCTTGATGATGGATCGAATCATCTTTTTGGGAACCGCAGTCGATGACTTCATTTCGAATATCATCAACGCACAGTTGCTATTTTTGCAATCTGCCGATGCAGGCAAAGACGTCAATCTGTACATCAATTCTCCCGGAGGCTCCATTTATGCGGGCCTAGGCATCTATGATACGATGCAGATCGTTTCTCCAGATGTATCGACGATTTGTGTGGGGATGGCAGCGTCTATGGGAGCAGTCTTGCTGACTGCCGGGGCCGCTGGCAAACGTTCTGCTTTGCCGCACAGCCGAGTGATGTTGCACCAGCCTCTCGGACAAGCAGGAGGGCAGGCAACCGACATTGCCATCGTCAATGAGCAAATCCAAATTCTGAAAAAAGAATTGTACGAAATCATCGCCAAGCATACCGGAAAAACCTACGAGGACGTTTGGGAAACCTCCGATCGCGACCATTGGATGCGCGCTCCTGAGGCCAAAGCATACGGGGTAGTAGATGAGGTATTGGGAGGAGATGAGCAAGCCTAATGGAATGAGAAACGAAAGCTGTTCTTTTTGCGGACGTTCGAAACGCGAAGTCCAAATCCTCCTGGCAGGATATGGAGGGGCACACATTTGCGAAAATTGTGTCGCTCATGCCAACACCATCATTGAGGAGGAATTTCGCGAAAAGCCAGTTACCAGGATCACCCGGGTGCCTAAGCCTCGGGAGATCACAGAGCACCTCAGCAAATATGTGATTGGACAAGAAGAGGCCAAGAAGGTGCTTTCTGTAGCGGTGTACAACCACTACAAACGGGTGATGAACCTGGAAAGAGGGGAAGACGAGATTGAGCTGGAAAAGAGCAACGTGCTGATGGTCGGGCGAACCGGAACGGGCAAAACCCTGATGGCTCGCACCATTGCCAGGATGCTGAACGTACCGTTTTGTATCGCTGATGCGACGGTATTGACAGAGGCTGGCTATGTAGGAGAAGATGTCGAAAGTGTCTTGGTCCGTTTGTTACAGGAGGCAGACTACGATGTGGACGCCGCCCAAAAAGGCATCGTGTACATTGACGAGATCGACAAAATCTCCCGTAAGTCAGACAATCCTTCCATCACCAGAGACGTGAGCGGCGAGGGGGTACAACAAGCCCTCCTAAAATTGTTGGAAGGCTCGGTTGCCAGTGTCCCACCGAAAGGGGGGCGTAAGCACCCAGAGCAAAGCCTGGTACAGATCGATACCACCAACATCCTTTTCATTTGTGGTGGTGCTTTTGAAGGCATTGAACGGATCATCTCCAACCGGGTAGCGGTGAAAACCATCGGCTTCGGTTCTGAACAGCAAGCAGGGGTAGGTGCTGTCAGTGAGTGGAAGAATATGTACCGCTTTCTCCAACCTGCGGATTTGCGTCAGTATGGATTGATTCCGGAGATCATTGGGCGCCTGCCGGTATTGACCTTCCTGAATCCCCTCGACGAACCTGCCCTGCGCAGAATTTTGGTCGAACCTCGCAACTCCATCATCAAGCAATACCAGAAGATGTTCGAGTTGGAAGGCAAGAGCCTCACCTTTGATGACGAAGTGTTGGATGCAGTAGTCAAGCAAGCCTCAGACTTAAAACTGGGTGCTCGTGGCCTTCGCTCCATCATCGAAGCCATCATGCTCGACGTCATGTTTGAGATGCCGGACAGTGATCTGGAACATTACCACATCACCCTCGACATCGCGAATGAGAAGTTGGTACAAGCCAATCTGATCGACTTTCGAAAAGCAAGTTGAGTATCACTTAGCTACTGATCCATAGAAATAGCCCCTCTAGCCGTCAGGATAGAGGGGCTTATGCGTGACCAATCGTTTCTACAAAACGAGGACAGAATTCTCGGAACCGAAAGGAGAAGAAGTCACTTTGTCGGCTTCGTTCTCGTTCATCCAGCTTTGTCCGTCTACGAGGTAGCGGAATTGGTATTCTTTTCCGGATTCCAGATTCAGGGTCGCTGAGAAAGAACCATTTTTCAAGGGCTTCATTTCGCCATTGGCTTGGTCCCACTCATTGAAGTCTCCAAGCAGTTGAACGGACTGTGCGCCTTCCACATCTGCTTTGCTGAGCTTAAAGGTTACTTTGGTAACGGGTTTGCTCTTAAGTGATTTTTTGCTGATACTCATTTGAATAAGGATTTTTGATAAAACAGCCGCAAATTTTATGAATATTTTTCAAAAAAGGAACTTCCATTGAGAATAATCCAAAAAAGTTTGCAATAAATTAACATTCCCTCGAAACATTCCTTAACAAAAGGAGGAGTAGCAGTTTTTTTCGACGTGCAAAGATACTAAGACATCCGAACAATCAAGCTGCTCGAAGGATCTTGTAAGAAAATCACCAGAATCGTACCAAATTGGGTGCGATCCCCATGGAAGGAAGAAAATAGAATTAGCGTAGCCGATCAGAAGTGATCATCTTCTGGGTCTGACTCACTTTGCGGATGGCCAGCCAAGTCAGGACGATGGCCACGATGGGAAAAGTAAACCCGAAATGCGCCATCGCTTGGTCAGAACTTCCGAGGATCAAAGCAGGTCCTTGACTGGTCAACCAGATGAACACCAGAATTTCGGCAGCAATGATGCCGATGCTGATATAGCCAAACCGGATTTGTCTTGTCAGTCGGGAACGACCACTTTTGTCATGATGAGCGTAGATGGTGTAGATCAACAAAAGGGAAGCCAGTACACTTAGCCCCAGAAACAGGCTGTGCGCTGCAGTGCGCATCGGCTCAGGATGCTCGAAAAACAACTCTGATTGATCCGAAGTACCACTGATGGTTTGACTACTGCTCTGAAGAGCGGTGATCAACTCGGTGTCGCTCCCGTTGGAAATCTGCCACATGGGGACCACAAACGTAGCCAGATTGATCAGGGCCGCAAGTACCAGAAAGACTGATTGGATTCTAACGCTCATTCCGCTAATATTGAACTCAAAGGTCAAAAGTAACAAAAAGCTGATTCTCTTGCGATATGTATTGGACATAAGCTATCGGGGCACTCCCTACGCCGGATGGCAAATTCAACCCAATGCCAATAGCGTACAGGCTGAGCTGCAACGAGCGCTATCCACGGTCTTACGGAGAGAAGTCGCTGCAATGGGAGCGGGCCGTACCGATGCAGGGGTTCACGCTCGTCAACTCATGGTACATCTGGACGAAGTAAAAGAGTTGGACCAGAAATTTTTGCACCAACTCAACAGCGTTCTCCCCGGCGATATCTCCATCAATCGTCTGTATCGAGCCACCGATCCGGATTTCCATTGCCGCTTTTCCGCAACACATCGGGCCTATATCTATCAAATCATCGATCACAAATCTCCCTTTCATCAGGATTCGGCCAGTTGGATTCGAAGGCCTTTAGATATGGAGCGTATGCAAGAGGCAGCGAAGTTGTTATTGGAATATGAGGAGTTTGCTAGTTTTTGCAAAGCACGTGGTGCCAATACCCACTATCGCTGCCGAATGGATCACGCCTTTTGGCGGCAAGAAGGAGAGCTTTTGTGCTTTCACATCGGTGCCAATCGCTTCCTGCGGGGGATGGTCCGCGCAATTGTGGGGAGCTTACTTTGGGTAGGAGAAGGGAAATGGTCCGTGGCAAAGTTCCAGGAAATCATCGAGGCGCAAGATCGGAAGGCGGCTGGTCCCAATGCAGAAGCCAAAGGATTGTATCTCACAGAAGTTCGATATCCCGAGAAGAGCCTCGAATGGCTCGCTGGCCTACTACCTCTCAATACAACGCCTGATACTCCAAGTAGATAATCAAGGCCGTTCCTCCACCCACAAACAGCCAAATGAACCAAAAAGGCGCCGAGACCACCCTCGCTGCGGAACGAGAGATGTCTTCTGCCCCTGCATCTACTCTATCCAAGGCTTCATATTGGCGACTGACTGGCCCACTTTGCTCAGGGATGTCGGAGATTCGTTTCTGAAGGCGCTTGGTCAGCGCATGCAGCACGCTCCCCACCACCAGCGCGACGATTCCCCCAACAATCGGGATGCTCTTCTTGATGACCCGATTCAGGTCCGGCAACAACAGGCTGAATACCACCCCCTGCAACAGGCTGCTGGCACCTGTCTTCAATTGTTTTCGATTGGCAAGTTGACGCAGGATGGTTCTTACCTTACCTGTGGACAAGGTGAGCAACTGACTCAAATCTCCCGAGAGGGTAT